>JBHHXV010000066.1:0-9987 GCA_046757225.1 bacterium | reverse complement strand
TGTTGAACTTTATTATAAAAACCCTGCTTACATTATCCGCAAGCGAAGAGTACCGGAACAGATGGGAGCCTCTTGACATTGACGCCCATAAGCTGCATGAATGCCCACCGTTCCCTAAGGCGGAAAGATCTTCCTGGAAACAGTGATTCCATAAGAAGAGCACTATGGGGACCTTTTTGAATAATCGATGGGGCTGTCTGTCTCTCCCTGTACCAGATAAATGACCGCCTGGTTGACCGAATACTGCTTTTCCAGAAAATCAGGGATGCCGTTTCTTTCAAAGCGTTTCCGGAAAAGGGTGGGAACAAACAGATGAGAAATCCGGTTCTTTTTCAGAAAGGCGTAATGTTTACCGATATTAAAATATATTTTATCCATTTTTGAGGGATCATAAAGCTGCGTGTATTTATGAAAAACGAAATTTATGTTGTTGAAAAACAGGGTTCTCCGTTCGGTGATGACCGGCGCCCACTGGCAGGTGGTCCGATATCCGGGATTAAGGCAGCCGTCATATCGGGTGGGAGGAGTAAAAAGAAATACCTGGTCATAAGTAGTGTTTCTTTTCAGCTTTTCCAGTACTGATATATCGTCTTTGAAAGGGGGGCGGGGTACTTTTATGGCGGTGACCGCTTTTTTTTCCGTATAGACAAAACACAGAAGCAGGAATACCCCAAACCAGCCTGCTTTTCTAAAGCCGGATGAAAAGCGGTTTTCCCTGAAGATTTCCCGGGCGGTTAAGGCGGCCAGAAAAGGGAGCAAAGGAGCCAACCCGTAATAGATCGCCGCATCGGGGTCGCTGAAGGGAAAGATATCAGTAAATTGGGTTACTGACGGCGTTGCCGGGGAGGGAGAGATAGAAAACCAGGGAAAGGAAAACAGCTGCAAAACCCTCCAATAGCCCACCTGAAAAAGCATGACTAACACCCAGGTAGCCAGAAACAGGGAGATCCGGTCGCGTTTCCATAAGAAGACCGCCAGCGAAACAAACAGAATAACCGTGACCGGCCAACCCTGTATCCTGGCCAGACTTCCCATAATGTCGTCAAACAGCTGATGCCGGTAAATTTTATGGCTGCTGAGGCTGATTTCTCTGATATTAATTAGAAACAGGGGGAGATTTATCAACAACCCCTCCAATAGTATTGCTATCACGCTCAGTTGCTCTTTGAGGGAAGGTTTCGGTTTTGCCAGGCAGCGGCTGAACAGGTACGCCAGTAAAGTAAGGGAAAGCCAGAGCAGAAAACGGGAATGAATCGCCCCGCAGGCGCCCAGCATCAAACCGCCGGTAACGACATTCCTCCAATCATTCTTTTGCAGTACCCGGCTAAAGCTGTAAAAGAAAGCGGCGCAGGCCAGGACTGCCATCAGTTCCGGAAACTGGGCATTATAAATCAGATAGAACAGATAAATGCGATTGGCCGCGAAAACCACCCCCAGGGAAGCGGCCCACAGCCTGCCGGTCATCAGGTAAAGCAGTTCAAAGATGAATATACAGAGAACCACGTAAAGAACCGCGCCGGTTCCCATTATGGCCTTGGTAATGCTTATTCCCGTCAACATGGAGGTCATTACGCAGAAAACATGAAATCCGGGCGGGTAATAATTGGGGATGTCCGGTTGTGAAGGGTAGAGCTTCAGCGGGGTATATTTTCCCGTATGTTTGAGCAGTACCTGGATATACCCGTGTAATTGACCGTCGGTTCCGCCGGGCACCGGCTTATTGATTTGAGGGTGGGTTGCCAACCAGTAACTGAGGAGTAAAATCAAAAGCAGGATCGCGTAATAAGAGCGTCCGGTGGGCGGCTCCTGCTCCCGGGAGGTAATTGAAAGAGAGAAGACAAGAACGCTGATGATCAGGACCGCTCCCAGAAAAATATACGGCTGGAAAGGAATAGAAAACCAGACCATCAATGACCAGACCGTGGCGGTAGCCGGAATCCCTAACCCGAACGCGATGACAATTCGGGAAATATGATTTCTGCCGGCTGTACTGAACCGGGCGACAGCGTACCCTAAAGGAAAGGAATAAAGGAGAGTTACCAGAAGGATCTGGGGGAAAATAAAGAGATTTTCCCCTTTAAAATAAGATAAATAAGGCATATTATTAAAGGAATTTTTTTCATTGATTTTCTTTTGGGAAGGCCTGGAGGAAATAGGAGATCGCCTTTTTATACAATTCGGGCCGGCGATATTCGAGAGCTTGTAATTCCCGGGTGTCAAAGAGTTGAGCGGGGTTGGAGTTTTTCAGGTACAGCTTCCGGAAAAGATCCTTGATTGCCTGGTCTTCCTCAGGGATAGTGTTCAGGAGCCGTTCCATATCCTCTTTTCTGGCCAGCTCCAGCTTCTCGGTCTCCATTAACTGGCTGTAACGTTCCGGCCCCAGGCAGTCCTTGGCCGAAGGGCACCACCGGGCGCAGAAAAAATCCGCCCTGGGGTTGAAATTTACCTGCCGGCAGACCGGGCAGACCCGCTTGCCGTCGTCCTTGAAAAACTCCAGTATCCTGCCGCAGCCGGAACAGGGAATCTCGAAAATATCCTCAGGGCCCCAGAACTGGGTATTGGAACCGGGACACCTTCCTCCTGCCGACATGCTCGACTCCTGTTATTTTCGTTTGGCGCGTTTTTTCAGAAAAGCCAGGATTTCTTTTTTTTCGGTATCTGTAAGAGATTTATCTTCATCCGACATAGCTTCTTCCATCTCGGGTATGATCTCGTCCTTCCATTTCTGATAGGAATAGATCGCTGGATCTTTCAAGGGATGACAGACGCTGCATTTTTGGGCATAGGTTCTGGCTTCGGGGGTATCAAGGCCATCAACTTTTATAATCTCTTTTACGTGTTTTCTGATATAGCTTAAAATATAATTCCTCTCAGAGCGTTTCAATCCCTTTTTCATCTTTTCTTCCATTCTAGGCAGGAGCTCCAGCCACTGGCTGTATTTATACTTTCTAGGGTCCGGCGGCGGATGACAAAGCCCGCATCTTGAATTAAAAAGCTTGGCCTCAGGAGAGTTTAAAAGCCGGACATCTTCTCGGGCATATTTTTTCAAGTAACTTAAAAGCGCTTCTTTCTCTCTCTGACCCAGGGGGCTGAACCCTTGAGCTTCTCTCCGGTTTTCCATGATCTTCACCATCGATTTCCATTTGGAATAGGTAAAATACCTCGGTTCGGGAACAGCGTGGCATTCGCCGCAGATATTGCTATAAAGCCGCATTTCCAGCGAAACCCGGCTGGGAACCGCTCTTTGGAGCGGCGGGGGCGGCGCGATACGCCGCTTCTTGACAAGACACCCCATAATGAAGAGCAAAATCACTCCGATGATCAGTTTTTTCATGGTAATTCCGGAATAATGTTTTTCTGCTGTTCGACCAATTCTATTATACCTTTTTCCGCCAAAGAAATCATCTCTTGGAGTTCTTCCCGGCTGAAGGGGTATTGTTCGGCGGTTCCCTGAATCTCCACAAATTTCCCGCTGCCGGTCATGACCATGTTCATGTCAGTATCGGCATTGGAATCTTCGACATAGTTCAGGTCCAACGCCAATTCGTTGTTACTTATCCCCACGCTGATGGCGGCGATATAATCATCAACTATTTTCCCTGGCCGGCCAGCCGGCGGATTCTTTGGTGTAATTTTTTGTATGGCCAGGCATAAAGCGATGAAAGCGCCGGTAATGGAAGCGGTTCTGGTGCCGCCGTCCGCTTGAATCACGTCGCAGTCCAGCCAGACGGTCCGTTCTCCCAGTCTTTCCATGTTTACCACCGAGCGCAATGAGCGGCCGATCAGGCGCTGAATCTCCTGAGTGCGGCCGGATAGCTTCCCTTTGCTGGACTCCCTGAACATCCTCACCTCCGTAGACCGGGGCAGCATAGAGTATTCGGCGGTGACCCAGCCGGTTCCCTGTCCCTTTAAGAAAGGAGGGACTTTCTCCTCAATGGACGCGTTGCAGATCACCTTGGTCTCGCCCATTTCAATCAGGACCGATCCCTCCGGCATCTTTATGAAACCGGGGGTTATTTTAACCGGCCTTAACTGATTCTTTGCTCTTCCGTCATTTCTGTTTCCCATTAGTAAACCCTTATCTTAGTCAGCGAAAAAATATTTAAAAATAGTGTACAAAATCATATGCCCGGCCCTGACGCTTCCCCGGAAAGTGCCGGATATCTTCGATTTACCGATTCTCGGGCGGTAACTCACCGGAACTTCCCTTACCTTCAGTCCGGTTTTGAGAGCCTTGACCTGCATCTCCACGGTCCAGCCGAAGCCCCGGTCTTGCATGCCGATCTTGTCCAGGCTTTCTCTGCGGATAGCCCGAAAGGGGCCTAAATCGGTATAGCGGTAACCGTAAAGAAGGTTTATCAGCACCCCGGCCAGCCAGTTGCCGAACCGGGCCTGGGGAAGCAGGGCTGAGGGTTCGGCATTTCCCAATATCCGGGAACCGATCACCAGATCGGCCTTTTCCTCGTAGATGGGTTGCAGGAGATGAACCGCTTCCTCGGGATAGTCGCTGTAATCGGCGTCAAGAAACAGAACCACATCAGTGTCCGGACTGAGCGCGAGGATTCCCCGCCAGCAAGCCTGCCCATACCCCCGTTTAGGCTCAAAAACAACCTCGGCTCCATGTTTTCCGGCTACCTCGGCGGTTCGGTCAGCGCTGTTATTGTCCACCACCAGGATTCTGTCCAGCCCCAGCCGGGACAGGTCATCCAGCACCCGTCCGATGGAAGCCTCTTCATTATAGGCGGGAATGATCGCCTCTACTTTGAAACCGCTGGATTTGTTCATATCGCTTCAGGAACCGGATTCCCGGAAAAAGGATAAAGAACCGCCGGCCTTCAGGATGTTCAGTTCCCGAAAATCCAGGGAATGGGCGACCGGAATATCTTTTCCCTCGGAAACCAGGGAAAACTCGTGGGTTTCCTCATGGTAACGGCACTCCAGGCAACTCCCCTGGGAAATCAGGTCATAATCTTCCTCCCTTACAAAGGTAAGGGGAATAATGCCGAAGTTTACCAGATTGGCTTGATGAATCCGGGCGAACGATTTGGCTATCACCCCTTTTATTCCCAGGTACATGGGGGCAATGGCCGCATGTTCCCGGCTGGATCCCTGGCCGTAGTTTTCCCCGGCGACAATGAATCCGCCCCCTTCCTGCCTGGCCCGCTTTACGAAATCCGGGTCCAGCTGCTCAAAAACATGCTCGGAAATCGCCGGGATATTGGAGCGCAACGGTAAGATCCTGGCCCCGGCCGGCATAATATGATCGGTAGTGATATTGTCTCTTACTTTAATCAGCACCGGCCCTTTGATCCGGGCCGGCATTTCGTCCTTGGCCGGAAGCCGCTTTATATTGGGGCCTCTGATTATATCCACCCGGGCGCCGTTTTCCGAGGGAAAGATAAACCCGCTGTCACTGAGATCGGCCTGCCGAGGAAAGTCTATTTCCGGCTGCTCATTCCAGAGAGCGCGGGGATCGGTGATTTTCCCGGTAAGAGTGGCTGCTACGGCCGTTTCCGGGCTGCACAAATAGATGGACGCGTCTTTGGTACCGCTTCTTCCGGTAAAGTTCCGGTTGAAGGTGCGCAGGGTTACGCTCTCTGAGCCGGGGGCCTGGCCCATGCCTATACAGGGGCCGCAGGAGCTTTCCAGGATTCTGGCTCCCGAGTCGATTAAGGAGGCTAAGGCGCCGTTTCGGGCGATCATGGACAAGACCTGCTTTGATCCCGGAGAAATCGTCAGGGAGACCGTCGGAGAGATCCTCCGGCCTTTCAGCAGGGCGGCCGTGGTCATCAGATCCTGATAGGAAGAGTTGGTGCAGCTGCCGATACATACCTGGTGCACGGCTTTTCCCTGCTCTTCTTCCACCCTTACCACCTTGTCCGGCATATGCGGCCGGGCGATCATAGGCTTCAGACGGGAAAGATCGATCTCTATCATTTGGTCATAGGCGGCGTCCTCATCCGGTTCCAGTTGGCTCCACTGTTCTTTCCGGTTCTGAAAATCCATGAACCTCAGAGTTTGCGAGTCGCTGGGAAAAACCGAGGAGGTGGCTCCCAGTTCAGCCCCCATATTGGTGATGGTAGCCCGCTGCGGCACGCTCAGGTGCCCGATTCCCTCCCCCAGATACTCGATGACCGCCCCCACTCCGCCTTTGACCGTAAGGCGGCGCAGCAGTTCCAGAATAATATCCTTGGCGCTGACCAGGGGAGAAAGACAGCCGGTTAGCTGAACGCCGATTACCCGGGGCATGGTAAGAAAGAACGGCTGTCCGGCCATGGCCAGGGCCACGTCCAGACCCCCGGCTCCCATGGACAGCATCCCCAGTCCCCCGGCTGTGGGAGTGTGGCTGTCTGAACCGAGCAGGGTTTTTCCCGGAATCCCGAAACGCTCCAGATGCACCTGATGACAAATCCCGTTTCCCGGCCGGGAAAAGACCGCCCCGAACCTGGCGGCCGCGCTCTGCAGGAAAAGATGATCGTCAAAATTCTCGAACCCGTTCTGCAGCATATTATGATCAACATAACTGACTGACAATTCCGTTTTTACCCGGGGAACGCCCAGAGCCTCGAACTGCAGCCAGGCCATAGTCCCGGTCGCGTCCTGAGTAAGGGTCTGATCGATTCTTATCGAGATCTTGTCCCCTTTTTTCAATGCACCGGAAAGCAGGTGCTCGGAAATGATTTTTTCTGTCACATTCATGACCTGCTCCTTGCAAACCTTAACAATAAGATTTTCATACCGAAAATATTGTGATAGAATTCAGACAATTCAAGTCTCTTTAAAAGTAAATGCTTTGAGAGCATCTGGAAAATGCCGAAAATCAAGCAAGCAGTATAGCAGAGACTTCTTTGAATCGTCAAATAGCCGGAAGAGATGAAAAAAGCATCTAAACCAACCTATCAAATTATTATTGTAGAGAAAGAAGCCCCCTTGTTTCAGGTAGTTACCGACTCTCTGGAACAGGAGAACAGTGATTTCAATGTTCAAATCAAGCGCCTGAGCGACATAGACAAGTTGATCGATCTTCTCCAGCTCCATCATAAACAGGGAGCTGTGCCAGCGGTGGTTATTTTGAATCTTACCGCTTCCGATTATAAAAAGTTAAAGCCGTATGAGAATATACGCTCCCTGTATCCTGATATCAAACTGGTATGCCGCACTTCAAAATATGATGCAACCAGTGCCGTCAAGGCAATAAACCAACAGTTACTGGATCTCTACCTGGACAGGAAAGAAAGCCGGGAATCGTTTACAGACCAAGTTCAGCAGCTACTGTCAGCTTTTCACGAAAAGAAATCGAGCGATGAAAAACGGATTTCCCAGCAGTTGTTGTCGGAAAAACTGGCTAACGAAAATAAAAAATTAAGCAATATGCTGACAGCTTCCGAAATAATATCGGAATTTTCCTCTCAAATAAACCAGTTGAGCCAATTGGATTTGGACGAGGTCCTGGATTTGATTATTTCCCGGATACCGTCTTTATTCAAAGCCGAGGCGATATCCATTTTTTTATACGATGAGGAGAATGAAAAATACCACCTGGTAAGAGATAACCACATCGGAATCTCACTTGACTATCATTACGGAGACTTGAAAAACTCTCCCATGCAGGAAGCGCTCACTACCGGAATCCCGGTTATCGTAAGAAATATCAAACAAAGTCATTTGAAATTCTATAATGTAAAGGAATTGGGGCAGTCCTGCATTGTTATTCCTTTTATAGGAAACAGCCAGAAAACCAATTCATGGGAGGAAACGGTTTCCCTGGACCTGAAACTCACTAAAATAACCGGGGTATTAAACATCGCCAAAATCAACCTGGATATAGGTAACGAAGACGTGGAACCTTTGACTTACAAGGCCGCCCTGGTTCAGAAAGTATTAAGCACCAATATATCCAGAACCCAGCTCTATAACATTTACCGGAAAGCGAATGAACATAGAATCACCGATGAGCTTACCGGTTTGTACAATGAGCGCATGTTTAATAATCTTCTGAAAATGGAATTTGAAAGGGGCAAACGCTTCCGCAATAATTTTTCGGTCGTCTTCGCTCAGATGGATGGGTATCCCGAAATTACCGGAAAGTATGGAAAAGAGATCGGAAACAAACTTTTAAAAGAGCTGAGCACCTTTCTGAGAAATAATATCCGGCGTTCAGATTTGCTGGCTTATCGGGAGACTTCGGATTTCATGATAATTCTCCCTTCCACTAACAGCGAGCAGGCCCTGCTCCTGCTGGAAAACTTCAAGGCCATGTTAAACAATATCCGGTTCACCAAGCATGAGATTTTCGTAAAAATGTATTATGGGGTAACCATAAGCCGTTTTCCCAAAGTGGAATCAGTGGAAACCATATACAACCGGTGCCAGGCGGCGCTGGCGGAAGCTAATAAAAAAGGGGCCGGCAGCATAGCGGTCAAGCCTGACTGATTAATCGGTAATTGTAAGATGAAAGTTTTATTAATTTCTTTGGGCGGACAGAATATTTTCGCCTACGGTCCCAGAATCCTGTCCGCTTATTTGAAAGCCAATCAGGTGGAAACCGATTTGCTGCTGGTGCCGTTCGTCAATCCGGACAGAAAGCGCTACTTCTCCCCTCACTGGAAGTTTTACGATGAAGACCTGGTAAATAAAATTATTGACCCGATAGTGCCTCATATCAGGGAAAAAGGGTATGATCTGGTAGGCATTTCCCTGACCTCCAATTTCTATGATCACGCCCGGATGATTACCAGCCGGATTAAGAATAAGATGGACATTCCGGTGGTCTGGGGGGGGGTTCACCCCACGGTCCGTCCGGATGAATGCCTGGATTACGCCGACTATGTGATCAAAGGCGAGGGAGAAGAGGCCCTTTTACAACTTATTGAAGCGCTGGGGAAGAACGGCGGCCTGGAAGCGGTGGGCAATCTGGTTTATAAGAAAGACGGCGAAATTAAAAATAATAACCTGCTCCCCCTGCTTCAGGATCTCGATTCTCTGCCGATGCAGGATTTCGACTATTCCAGCCATTACCTGGCCTACAATTACCAGATTAACCCCATCACCGAGGAGCTCATCTACAAGGTGCTTCCTCAAGGGTACGGCAAGGATTCTTACGGCTATTCCACCATGGCGACCCGCGGTTGTCCTTACGGCTGCTCGTACTGCCTGAACAGCACCCTGAGACTGACCTACAGAGGCAAGGGAAAACTCCTGAGAAAACGCTCTTACCAGAATGTGGTGGAAGAACTGGCCATGATAAAGAGCCGGGTACCCAGGTTGTCCTACTTTCTGTTTTCCGATGAAACCTTTCTTATGGGTAAGGGGTTGGACTGGATAAAGAGCTTCGCTGATCTGTACAAGGAAAAAGTAGGGCTGCCCTTTTCCTGCTGCTTCGCTCCCGAAGATGTTTCCGGAGAAGCGCTGGAGTTGTTGATCGAGGCCGGTCTGTTCAACGTGCAGATGGGGATTCAGTCGGGAAGCAAACGAACCTTGATAGAAGTTTACGACCGGCGGGACAATACCGGCAATATCCTGAAAGCGGCCGGAATCCTCAACAAGTTTCAGGATCATATCATGCCCCTGTTCGACCTGATCCTGGACAACCCTTATGAAACCGATGAAGACCGCAAGGAAACCATCAAGTTTTTACTGAAACTTCCCCGGCCGTTTGAGCTTCAGCTGTTTTCCCTGACCTGGTACCCGGGAGCGGCTATTACCGAGAAGGCTATTAAGGACGGCATCGTCAAGGACGTGATCAAGGACGTATACCGGAAACATTATCAGGCTTATGACCGCTCCAATTATTACAATCTTCTGCTCTCCATGGTTCCTTATTTTTCGGCGGATTTAATAGGGGATCTGCTGGAAAAGAACGACACCTTTCATTATCTGGCGGTCAGGACCTTCCTGAAAGTATGGCTTTCCACCCGGTACGTTTCCGGTACCTGGCCTTACCAGCTGCTGAAAAAAGTCCTGGTGAAATATTTTAAGGTCGAGGCC
>JBHHXV010000065.1:0-10103 GCA_046757225.1 bacterium | reverse complement strand
TGGGTAACCGCCGGCAGTTCCGCCCCCAGGTCGGCATAGGTGGACTCAAAGGCAGGAATAATCTTGATCAGTATGGCGGCTATGGCGATAGTGGCGATAGAAAGCACGACTATCGGGTAAGTCATCGCCGATTTAACCTTCCGCCGCAAGCCGACGCTTTTTTCCAGATAAACGGTTAATTTGTCCAGGATCACATCCAGTTCACCGGTGGCTTCGGCCGCTTTTACCAGGTTTACGTAGATCGAACTGAAAGCCTTGGGGTGTTTGGCAATGGCGGCTGACAGGGAAAGCCCCTGCTCCACGTCTGTTTTAACCTGTTCCAGTATTTTCTTTAATTGCTTGTCTTCCGTATCCTTGGCCATACCGCTCAAAGCTTTGAGCAAATGCACACCCGCTCCGATCAAACTGGAAAGCTGACTGGTAAACAACAGCAACGGCTCAAGCTTAACGTCACCCTCGAAGAAAGTCAGATCCCGCTTATACCAGGGGAGATCCTCCTGGTTAACCGGAGGACCGTCAGTCTCAGAAGTATCCTTTTTCTTTTTCTTGGCAGAGGAGCCCTTTCCCGTTTCCGGAGAGCTTCCGTGTTCCTCCACGGAAATCACCATCATCCCCTTTTTCTGAAGGCTCGCCGCTAAAGCGGCCGAACTGGCGGCCTCCATCACCCCGGTTTTTACATCAGTACCGTTTACGATAACTTCATATTTATATTTAGGCATATTATTCTTCCATGCTAACGCTCAACACTTCCTCACAGGTAGTCTGCCCGTGAGCCGCCTTTATTAAACCGTCCTCCATCAAGTGCATCATCCCGTTCTTGTCGGCCTCGGTTCTTAGTTCATTATCCGATCTGCCCTCAGTAATCATTTTCCGAAAAGTGGGGGTCATTTCCAGAAACTCATGAATGGCCAGCCGCCCGGAAAAACCGGAATCCTTGCATCGCGAGCATCCTTTTCCTTTGACAAAACCGGGATTCTTAATATCCAGCTGAACTTGAGACAACATTTCATCAGAGGGTTTATATTCTTTCTTGCAGTTGTTGCATACCCTTTTTACCAGTCGCTGGGCGATCGCCATGGAAACCGAATCCGCCACTAAAAAAGGGGGCACTCCCATGTCAACCAGCCTCACCACCGCTCCTATAGCGTCATTGGTGTGCAGTGTGGAAAAAACCAGGTGCCCGGTAAGGGAAGAACGAACCGCGATTTGCGCGGTCTCCTGGTCGCGAATTTCTCCGATCATGATAATATCCGGGTCCTGACGAAGAATGGCCCGGAGAGCGCTGGCAAAGGTAAACCCTATCGATGACTTGACTTGAACCTGCTGTATTCCCGGAATCCGATACTCAACCGGGTCCTCAACCGTTATGATATTCTTTTTGGGAGAACAGATCTGGTTGATGATGGTATACAGGGTGGTGGATTTTCCCGAACCGGTCGGCCCGGTGACCAGAATCAGCCCGTGGGGAGCGTATATATTCCGTTTGCACATTTCCAGGCTGTCCGGATGGAAACCGAGATCATCCATTCTCAATTTCGTAACCGCGTCCTTCTTCAGAATACGCAGAACGATCTTCTCACCCCATACGGTGGGCAGAGAGTTTACCCGAAAATCGATATCTTGTTTGTTGAGTTTTATGGAGAAAGATCCGTCCTGGGGAATCCGTTTTTCGGAAATATCCATATTGGACAGGATCTTGAGGCGGGAAATGATCGAGCGTTTCATCCGTTTCGGGGACTCGATCAGCTCGAACAGGGTTCCGTCGGTCCGGCAGCGGACTGTAACCCCGTTTTCGTGTGGTTCCACATGGATATCGGAAGCCCGTTCATTAACCGCCTGGACGATAATATAATTAACCAGCTTGACTACCGGGGGATCGTCGGCGTAAACCCTGAGCTGATTGATATCTTCTTCATCCGCTTCCCCTGACTCGCTGTCTTTCTCCTCCATTTCAAGCTTAAAATCTTCTAATTGACTGACGATCTCCTCGGAGTCATCACTTTTCTCTTCAACTACCGGAACCTTACTGTCTTCTGCCGGCTTCTCTTTCTCCTCTTCCACTTCCTCCAATTCGCTGTAATTTTCGGCGATCGCCCGCTTTATCGCCTCAGGTGAGGCAATTACCGGATGAATATCCGATTGGGTAACCCGCTTAAGGTCATCAATGGCCACCAGATTGAAGGGATCGGCCATGGCCACCATCAATTCGCCGTTCTTTTCTTTGTACAAGGGGAAAACAAGATACCGGTTAGCCAGATGAACAGGAACCAGACGCAGCATATCGGAATCGCGCTTTTCCATCAAGGAATCGGAAAGAAGAGGAATATTCCAGAGCTCACTCTGGACCTCCAGGATCTGATGAGGGTTCACCCATCCCATTTTAAGAAGAATCTTTTCCAGTTCTTCCCCCTTACTCCTTTCCAACTGCCGGGCCAGATCGAGCTGGGATCGGGTGATTATCTTTTTGCCGATAAGAATCGAGGCAAAGGTTTTCGGTATTTGCATACCAGCCATTAAATTATTCCTGTTAAAGATTCGAGGTAGGCTTTTGACACGAAACTAGAATTTTCCGATCCGTTCTTTAACCTTACTGATCAAAGAAGCATGTCGATCTTCCGCAAGTTCGAGAAAACGCTTGTAATGGTGCAGCGACTTATTTTTATTTCCCATTTTCTCGGAAACGTATGCCAGATTCAAATGGGCGTCAGGAAAATAGGGGGCGGTATCTATCGCTTTTTTAAACATGGCGGCGCTTTCAACGAACCTTCCTTTGGAAAACAAAGCCACCCCCAGGTTGTTTACCACGACCTCCTGGTGCTTTTTTTCCTTCATTCCGGCGTTCAAGAGAGAGATTACTTTGTTAAATTTCCCTTTCTTATACAGACGGTTTCCTTCTTTCAGTCTTTCCAGGATTGACAACTTTTTCTTCAGAACCGGCGGTTGTTTCCACTTTCCCTGTTTCCGGTTGGCGATGACCCGGGAATCATGAGGCAACTTTCCGGCCATCTGACCGTCGTTCTTATTTCCTGTCCACCACCAGGCAACCCCCAACAAAACAATTACCACCGGCACGGTTATCTTCAGAATCAGCTGTATTCTGTCGCTTTTATCCTGCTGAAAATCGATTTCGTCGGATAAGGGAATATCTATCTGTTTGCTCATTATCTACAATGAATTCAAGGTGGGGATTGTATTGTCTTTCAAGTTGCTGTACAACAACAACCTGGTTTTGGGGCCGATGATCCCGTCAGGTTTCAGGCCATGACTCTTTTGATATTTCTTTAAAACCTCGATCAAACTTATCAGATAATCAGAACCGGACGCTCCCCTGAACTCTCCCTGCTCTTTCAGGCGATTTCCCAGTTTTTTGATAATGACCCGGTTTTCCAGCCAGGGATAGATCAAACGGTCAGGCAGGTTGTCCACATTTTTCCAGAAAGCTACCGCTCTGCCGGTCCAGCCCTTCAGAAATTCTTCCCTGTCTATATTGATCATCCCTCTTACCGGGTGATTAACCCTGATCTCGCTTGAAGAAAGCCCCACCATTACCAAGGAGGTGTCTTCGTTCAGGCTTGGATCGAAATAATTTACCAGAATACAGGGGAGATTAAATCTTTCCAGTTCATCAATGCTCGTCCTCAGATAACAGGCTCTCAAACGAAGCCTTTTGGCGGCCGCCGAATAATTGAATAACTGCGGTCTTTCCCGTTCCCAATTGCGGACCAGTTTATGGCTCAGGTATTGATACCCCATACTTTTCAGCAAAATTATCATGCAGGCCGCATTATAATCGTTCAAATCCGCCGGCACTTCAAACCTGGATTGAATTTCCAGGGAAATCGGTTTGCTTATTACATTGGAAGTGTGGAAATAACGTTTGGTGGTTTTTTCATTGTCCGGTTCTTTCTTGTTCAATGACTTGGCTATTATCTGTTCCCCGACTCTTGAGGACTGCTGATTGCTGGATTCCACAACAGGAGAGCTCTCCGGTTTATCCACCTTTTTTGCCGATTTTTCCTTTATTCTGACTTCTGGCTTGGCCCTATAATTATTAACTTGATTAACCGGCGGCTGGGGGATAGTTTCTGTCGTTTTCTTGTAGTATGTGAAATGGGTGTATTTGTGTCCCAGGTAAACCCCTGTTACCAGGATCGCCAAGGCTGAAGCCGCGACCAGATAATTCCTGCCGGTGCGGTATTTATGTATCTCATCCCCTTTTTCATCCCAGCGGGCCTGAGTGCTTTTAAGGGTAACCTTGATCAGGCTTCCGGTAATCTTGTTGGTCTTGGCCAGATAACCGGCCAGTAAAGCCTTGTCGCAGGCGATATTGATCAGGCGGGGAACCCCTTGGGAAAACTTGTAGATTTCATTATAGGCGCCGCCGTTAAATTCCACCGTATGATAAGAACCGGCCAGTTCCATCCGGAAATTGATATAATCGATGGTCGTGGCCTTATCCAGAGCCGACAGCTTCCGGTAGCGCAAGGTGATTCTCTGATCCAACTGCCGCAATGCCTTGGATTTGAGCTTGTCTTCCAGCTCGGGCTGCCCCACCAGAACAATCTGGAGAGAGCGCTTGTCAGCGGTGATATTATAAAGAAGGCGAATCTTTTCCAGGAGATCGATGGAGAAATGCTGGGCCTCGTCTAAAACAATAACCAGCGAATGCCCGGCTTCGCACAGACTGTCGGCTACATCGGTAATATTCTGTATCATCTCCTTCCGGGATTTCCCTTCATGGGGGATACTCAACCCCTCCAGGATATCCTCGTACAGTTCCATTTCCGTGCTGGGAGGAGTCAGAATCAAAATACACTTGGTTTCCGCGTCAAGATTCTTTATCAGGCTCAAACAGAGCAGGGTCTTGCCGGTTCCCACTTCACCGGTGATTTCAATAATTCCCTCCCGTTCCTGGATACCGTATACCAGATATTTCATGGCATCAGTATGGATTTTATCCTTGAAAAAGAAACGGGGATCAGGATTCAAACCGAAAGGGTCTGAAGAGAACCCATAGTATGTGTTGTATGCTGTAGGCATGTTATGCTGTATTCAGTATTATGATGTTTTCTTGTCTGGCTTAATGATTAGTTTCTTTTCGCTTATTATAGAAGGAGTAATAAATATCAGCAATTCCGAATTTTTCACCTTCGTTTCATTATAACGAAACAGCCACCCCAGATAGGGAATTTTCATCAAATAGGGAATTCCGGCGACCACATTGACTTTTTCCTGGGTTATTATGCCGCCTATCACCACAGTGTCTCCATTGTGGACGACTACTCTGGTATCAACCTCTTTGGTTTTCAACGAAGGATTGTTTCCCACCTTGACCGCTTCGGAAAAATCAACGTCATTCTTCCTGATACCCAGGTCCAGAAAGATGTTGTCGGCAATAACATGGGGAACCACCTTGAGCTCGATAACCGCCTTTTTAAAATTTACGGTGATGGTTCCAAAGGCGTTGGTCGTTTGATAAGGAACCTCAAACCCGCTGTTAATGGTAGCCACTTGATTGTTCTGAGTTATAACTTTGGGGGTAGCGAGCACTTTTCCCAGTCCGTCCTGTTCCATGGCGTTTAATTGAAAATCAAGCACCCGGTCGGAAATCTTGCCGAGAATCAGATTGATCGATCCCACGCCCGCCGAATCAAAGCTTCCGGGAAAATCAACTAAATAAGGGCTTGCTTTAGTGCCGTATTTAACGATATGTCCCTCCTGGGTATCATAAATGTCTTCGCTGGTTTCATGAGTCCGTTTTCCCCCTATGGCGAACCGCGATTTCTTATCGCCCATCCTCATGGGCGCATATAAAGCGTTGTCTCCGCTGCTCCCCAGAATCTCCCGGTTGCCGGCCACACCCCATTGGACACCGATCTTTTTCGTGAAATCCTTGGTCGCCTCGATAATCCGGGCCAGAATTCTTATTTGAGAGCTTTTGACATCAAGTTTACGGATCAATTTTTCTATTCTGGCAACATTATCTTCCACGTCAGTCACCAGGATGGTGTTGGTCCGGGAGATAACCGCCACTCTGGCTCCGTCGCGTTTACTGAGCATTGAGCTGACCGCCAGCGCCAACAGCGACAGGTTGTTTCCCGACATACTTGAACCGCCACTGGCGCTGCTGCCTCCTCCGCTGCCGCCGCCGCCGGTTGACGATCCCGGTCCGCTTGCGCCCCCGCCCACTTGAAGCAAAGCCCCCGGGGAAGTGTCGAAGGTATACTTGACGTGAATGGCCCTGGTGACCAAAGGAGCTTCTTTTTTCAAAGCGTTTAAGTTTTCATAGGTATTTATCCGGACAATGTTGCCGTCGATCGCAAAATCGATCTGGGCATCCTTCATCAAAGCCAGGAAAGCGTCTTTTAATTTCACGTTCTTGAAGCTCAGGCTGACCTTGGAAGTAACCGAGTCATTAATCAGAAAATTGACTCCGTACCTATATGAAATGGCTCTCAAAACATCTTTTACGTCCAGGTCCTTGACTTCCATAGAAAAGACTTCATCAGGCAGAAAGGAAAGATTTCTTACCCCGTCTTCATTAATCTTCGACGCTTCTTCCAGGATCGTTTCGCTCATCGGCGGGGAAACGCTTTTGGGGGAAGCGGAAACCGGAGTTATTTTATCTTTGGACAAGGGGGTCGGAGAAAGCGTAATTTCCGTTTTGATCGCTTCCAGGGCTTTTTTTTCGGCGTCAGTCAATTTTATGGCTTTACCGCTCAGATCTACAGCCGTATCTTCAGCTGGTTTTTCTTTCATTTTTTCCTGGGTCTTATTGGCGGCTTCCTGCGTTTCTTCCGCCCAAGCCGTTCCCGTAAAAACCGGCTGTATCCAAAGAAGACAACCAACCAAAAAAATTATTGTTTTCTGTTTTTTCAAGTTCTTTCCCTATAATAACGGATTATTTATTTTTTTAACGCGTTATTTTTCTTGCTGCCGAACACCGGGATTCCCATGATTTCCATACTGGAATAATATTCCTGGATTCCCTTCTTAAAGGTAATCTTCCTGGGTTCGATCTTGACGACCTTCATGCCGTCAACCACATTGCCGACCCTGACATAATTGTCCGGCTTTATCAAAGCGATCTTGCCGCTTTTGAAATCGAAATAACCGACCATCTCCATTTCCAGCGAGATATTGATCGGAGGGGGAATGACTATCTTCTTTTTCCCGGCTATCGCTTTTTTATATGCCCTTTTTCTTTCTTCTTCCAGTCGGCGCTTTCTTAAAGAAAGCCGCTGTCTTTCCCGTTTGGAACGCAAATCCTTGAGGGTTTCTTTTCTTTCTTTCTCCTGGTTGATCCGTTCTTTTAAAGCGGCCAGCCATTCCTCTCTACGGCGTTTTATATTAACAAAGGGGTCTCGTGTCACCTTCCTGATTTTCTTTTTTCTCCGCGATTTCCATTTCGGTTCAATCAATAAAGCCAATTTATAAGGAGAGCTTTTCTGCTTTGTTATCCCTTTTATTAAATCCTGGCGGAGTTTTTTCAGCAGGGATTTCTTTACCTCCAGGGAGGTGAGTTTGAATTTTACCCGGTGAATTCCGGATTCTGTCGTGCTTTCCCTGATGGACAAATCCTGAATTTCAAACCCGCCTATGTTTTCCAGCTGGGTTATTAAACGGACAATTTCCTCATACCTGGCGGATAAAGCCACCTCCTTGGTGACCCTGACAAAATCCTTGCCTTCAATAACCTTGGCAAATCCAATGGTAGTATATCTGGGTTTAAAGTCCCCGACTCCCACCTCTTCAAGATACCTCAAATACCACCAGTTATCCTGTCTTTTTTCCAGTTCTCTCAAGTCATCCAGCAAGGTGGCGTTCTCTTTTGAATAATCCTTGCGCCGTGAATATTTAGAAATCAACTTTTCGATTCTCGCTTTTTCCTGGAGCAGTTTTTTGGTCTGGCTATCATGATTATTGTAGGAATGATAAATAATCAGGCCGGTCACCAATAATAATCCCCCAAAGATCAACCAGCCCAGATATATCGGATCAATCGCGGGAGAATCGGAAGAATCCGTCATGGTTGACTCACCAGTGAAAGTTCAAAGTTTACCACCTCTGATCTGGGACTCCTGCTGTATATTTTCCAGTCTTTTAATTGAAAATATTTACTCCAGGTCGGCGTATTCATAATACCCTCGATAAATTTGGAAATAAGCTTTACCGGCTGCTTTTTGGGAGAGGAAAACGTTGTGCCTTTGACTGTTACCATGAAGTTCGGTGAAATAACATAATTATCGGAAAAGCTTTTCTTTTTTTGTTTTTTCGCGTTTTGTTTTTTCGCGCCTTTTACTTTTTTCGGGGTATCTTCTTTGGTTATATTTAAATTTTTAACTTTAAAGGAATACAACCAAAGAGACTTTATCAGCTGTCTTTTTAATTCTATCAATTTATCAGACCAGGTAAAGGCATTTTTTTTCACTTTTTTAATTCTGACGATCGCTTTCACGAGCTTGTTTTGATTGGTTAACTGGGTAAGGGACATGGTTTGAGTTATCTTGGAAGAGGTTTTCAGCTTCGTTATCTCTTTCTCAAGTTTGCTTACATTGGCGCTGTGGGGCAGATAAACGGCGACCAGGTAAAAAATAACCCCTGAGAACAACAGCGCCATGGCGATTATCAACGCCCCCAGTTTATTGTCCAACTCGCGGGAAACCAGGCGTTTCCAGAGCAGTTCCAGAGCCGACTTTCCTTTATCCGGCTCCAGAGCGGTTCCGGGATGGGCAAAATCTATACTGAAGTAATTTGCCATACGTCTTTTATTCTTTTACGGCCAGACCTATCGCCAGGGTGCATTGGGCTGCCACTTTCCTGAGTTTGGTGTAGTCCAGTTTCGAAAGCTTGAAGAGGTCGAATTTATTGGATAGAGAAAGTTCTTTTCCCAGTTTATCGTTTAAAAAGGGCGCCAATTCCCGTAAGAACGCTCCCCCGCCACACAGATATATCCGGTCGAGTTTGCCGCTTCCCGCTTGCCTTTTATAAAAAGCGATCGATTTGTTGATCTCAAGGTAAAGCTGTTCGTAAACCTGCATCAGGTAGGTGAGGGCATCATCCGGTTTCAGTTCTATATCTTCCACCATTCTTCCGCATTTCAGATCTTCCGCCTGGGCATAAGTTATGCCGGTTAAAGCGGCCAACTGCTGCGTAATGCGGTCGCCTCCTATTGACAAAGAGAGGGTAAAAAACCCCCCGTCGGAACGGTAAAAGCATAAACTGGTGGAACGGAAACCAACGTCAATAACCAGGATTTGAGGCTGGACAGAAGGGGAATCATTCGTATCATTGCTTATGGCGTCTATGACGGCAATCGAATCCGCGGTAACGGTTCTGGGAGCGATCGAGAATTTGGCCAGGCTTTCCATATGCATAGAGATATGCTCTTTGGGAACAGCCCCCAACAGAACCGTCATCATCTTCTCGCCTTCTTTGGCGCTCAGAATCTGAGCGTCCACCAGAACTTCATCAGGCTCGTAAGGGATATATTTCCTCACTTCCCATTGCAGGGCGGTTAAGAGTTTATCTTTTACCGCCTGCGGGTATTGAATCTGTCTGATCACCGCCGAGGTATTGCCGATAGAGGAGTGTACTGTTTCCTTTGAAATATTTTTCTTTCCTTTAATCGCCAGGCCGACCGCTTTTTCCACAGCATCCTGCTTGCTGGCCTCATCCATTAAAGAAACATTGATTCCGGGAGCGATCTCTACCAGGCAGACATAATTAAGCTGCCAGGAATTAAACCATTTGCGTACCCCTACCAGTTTTATGGTATGCGTGCCGATATCCAGACCCCAGCGGACCTTGCCTAACCCCATTCCCGAAGCCTGCCAGCGAAAGATCATCCTGGGAGTTGTATGAAAATCAGGGGCCGGAGAGGTATCCTCTTCCAACAGGGGTTCCGTTTCCTGACCTGGTTCTCCGTCAAGACCGAGGTCAGTTAAATCTCCGGTCTGATCGCCGTCAGGTTTTTCCTTTTCACCGCCGGCCTGATCAAGGTCAAGGTCATCGAAATCCACGGTGTCCAGGCTGAACGGGTCTTCGGTTTTATCGGAGTCAGCGGAAGCAGCCGGGGTTTTTAGATTGACATCAAGAGTCTC
>JBHHXV010000064.1:0-10144 GCA_046757225.1 bacterium | reverse complement strand
ATCAGCAAGACCCTCTCCGTTGATTTGGTTAAAACCAGGGACGAGGCGGCCATAGAGATTTACAAACGGATGCGTCCGGGCGACCCTCCGACCGTGGAAAACGCCCGCAGTCTCTTTAATGAGATGTTCTTCAACCCGAAACGGTATGACCTCTCGGATGTCGGCCGGTTGAAGCTTAACAGCAAAATAGGGTTTGAAAAGGATAAGGACAGCCGGATTATGGATAAGGATGATTTTATCGGGATCATCCGGTATCTGGTTAACCTGTTTAAAGGCAAAGGGGAACTGGACGATATCGATAACCTGGGCAACCGGAGGGTTCGGTCGGTCGGCGAACTGCTGGAAAACCAGTTCAGGATCGGGCTTATCAGAATGGAACGGGCGATCAAGGAACGGATGAGTATCCAGGATATGAGCGAGGTGATGCCTCATGAGCTGATCAATGCCAAGCCTGTTACCGCGGTGGTCAAGGAATTTTTCGGCAGCAGCCAGCTTTCCCAGTTCATGGATCAGACCAACCCCCTGGCGGAGCTTACCCATAAGAGGAGGTTGAGCGCGCTGGGGCCGGGCGGTCTAAGCCGTGAGCGGGCCGGTTTTGAGGCCCGGGACGTTCATCCTACCCACTACGGCCGTATCTGCCCGATTGAAACCCCGGAAGGCCCCAATATCGGGCTGATCGCTTCCTTGAGCACTCACGCGAAAACCAATGAATACGGTTTCATCGAAACGCCCTATCGGGTGGTTAAAGAGGGAGTGGTGCAGAATAAGATAATATATCTTTCCGCCATGGACGAAATCAGGGTGGTGATTGCCCAGGCAAACTCTAAACTGAACAAGGACGGAACTTTCTCCAGTAAAAGGATTTCCGCCCGCAAGGGAGAGGATTTTGTAATCGTCACTCCCGACAAGGTCGATTATATGGATGTCTCTCCCAAGCAGCTGGTTTCTGTTTCCGCTTCCATGATACCTTTTCTGGAGCATGACGACGCCAACCGGGCTTTGATGGGCTCCAACATGCAGCGCCAGGCCGTGCCCCTGCTGCGAACCGACGCCCCGCTGGTGGGAACCGGCATGGAAAGCGTGGTGGCCCGGGATTCCGGGGCGGTGGTTATCGCCCGGCGCGCCGGGGTGGTGGGCTCGGTTTCCGCTGACCGTCTTATCGTTTATGCGGACAAGTATAATCCGGATGACGACGATGACGCGGGAGTTGATGTCTATGATTTGACTAAATTCAAACGCTCCAACCAGAACACCTGCATCAATCAGAAACCGATCGTATCCGAGGGTGAGCGGGTAAAAACCGGTACTGTTCTGGCGGACGGTCCGGCTACCGAAGGGGGAGATCTGGCGTTGGGACACAACATCCTGGTGGCTTTCATGCCCTGGTGCGGCTACAATTATGAGGACGCGATCCTGATCAGCGAGAAAGTGGTGAAAGAGGACCGGTACACCTCTATTCATATCGAGGAATTTGAGGTGGAGGCCCGGGACACCAAGCTTGGCCGGGAGGAGATCACCCGCGATATTCCCAACCTGGGTGAGGAGGCCCTCAAGGACCTGGATGAGAGCGGCATTATCCGGATCGGGGCGGAAGTGAAACCGGGCGATGTCCTGGTAGGACGGGTAACCCCCAAAGGCGAGACGCAGCTGACCCCTGAAGAGAAATTGCTGCGGGCTATCTTCGGAGAAAAGGCCGGGGACGTGAGAGACGTTTCTCTGACCGTGCCTCCGGGAATCGAGGGGGTGGTGGTTGACGTGCGGGTTTTTTCCCGCCGGGGATGCGAAAAAGACAGCCGCTCTCTGCAGATAGAGGATGAGCAGAGAAAAAAACTTGAGGACGCTGAAAACGATGAAATCATGGTGGTTATTTCCCAGGAACTTGAGGAGGTCCGCAAGAGCATGGTCGGTCAGGCGGCCCCCAAAAACCTTTACGATAAAACGACCGGCACCCAGATAATTGCCAAGGGCAAGAAGTTTACCAAAGAAACAGCCGGTAAAATATCCTCTCAAGCTCTCTACGACGGCGATCTTTCCCTGGGAAAATCCAAGGCCGGGAACTTGCTGAGTGAAACCAGGGAGCGGATAAAGCAGCGGATCGACAAGATCAAGGAGAAATACCGGGAAAAGACGGAAAATCTGGGAAAAGGGGGAGAACTGGCCCCCGGGGTTATCAAACTGGTCAAGGTCAGTGTGGCGATGAAGCGCAAGCTTTCGATCGGCGACAAGATGGCCGGCCGGCACGGTAACAAAGGGGTTATCTCCCGGATTCTGCCGGAAGAGGATATGCCTTATCTGCCGGATGGAACGCCGGTGGAAATTGTCTTGAACCCCTTAGGAGTTCCTTCCCGTATGAATGTGGGTCAGATCCTGGAAACCCATCTGGGATGGGCGGCCAGGGCCTTGGGCCTGCATTATTCCGTATCTGTTTTTGATGGCGCTTCAGAAGAAGAGATTAAGGGCGAGTTGAAGAAAGCCGGTCTTCCCGAGAGGGGGCAGACTGTTTTGTTCGACGGCAGAACCGGCAGACAGATCGGTCAGGAAGTAACGGTCGGTTATATCTATATGCTCAAGCTGGCTCACCTGGTGGATGACAAGATTCACGCCCGGTCGATCGGGCCGTATTCTCTGGTTACTCAGCAGCCTCTGGGCGGTAAAGCCCAGTTCGGCGGCCAGCGTTTTGGAGAAATGGAAGTCTGGGCCCTGGAGGCTTATGGGGCGGCCTATACCCTTCAGGAAATTCTCACCGTAAAATCGGATGATGTTCAAGGACGTACCAAGGCTTATGAGTCTATTGTAAAAGGAGAAGAGATCAATGTTACCGGTATACCGGAATCCTTTAACGTGTTATTAAAGGAATTGCAGAGTCTCTGTCTGGACGTTCGTCTTATAGAAGTTACCAATTAATTTAGGAGGGATCCTCTTGGCTCAATTAGTTCGCTTGGGTAGAAACCCGGAACCCGCTAAAGTATTCGACGCGATAGAAATCGGTCTTGCCTCTCCTGAGAGGATTCGTGAATGGTCCTTTGGAGAGGTGAAAAAACCGGAAACCATTAACTATCGTACCTTTAAACCGGAAAAAGACGGCTTGTTCTGCGCGAAAATTTTCGGTCCGACCAAGGATTGGGAATGCAATTGCGGCAAATACAAAAGGATGAAGCATCGCAGTATTGTCTGCGAAAAATGCGGGGTTGAGGTAATCCAGTCCAAGGTGCGCCGGGAGCGGATGGCTCATATTGACCTGGCGGCTCCGGTCTCGCATGTATGGTTTTTCAAGGGGTTGCCCAGCAGAATCGGAAACCTGCTGGATATGACCCTGAGAGAACTGGAGAGGATTCTTTATTTTGAAGCGTATGTAGTGATAAGCGCCGAAGATGAGGTTCCCGTTAAAGAAAAGGAGCTGATTTCCGAAGAGAGGCTCTGGGATCTGGAAGATAAATATGAGGGAAAGTTTGAATACGGTATAGGCGCAGAATCGATAAAGGAGCTCCTGAAAAAAATTGATTTGAAGACCTTGGCGGTTAAGTTAAGGGAAGATATGAAAAACGCCACCACCGTTCAAAACAAAAAGAAGATTACCAAGCGTTTGAAAGTGGTGGAAGCCTTCGCTTCTTCCAATAACCACCCCGAATGGATGATCCTGGACGTTATTCCGGTAATCCCCCCGGAACTCCGTCCTCTGGTTCCTCTGGACGGCGGGCGGTTCGCCACTTCCGATCTGAACGATCTTTACCGGAGGGTTATCAATCGCAATAACCGCCTGAAGCGGTTGATTGATGTAAAGGCCCCCGACGTAATCATCCGGAATGAAAAGCGGATGCTCCAGGAAGCGGTAGACGCCCTGTTTGACAATGGCCGGCGGGGCAGGGCTTTAAGGGGTCCCAATAACCGCCCCTTGAAATCATTGAGCGATATGCTGAAAGGGAAGCAGGGCCGCTTTCGTCAGAATCTGCTGGGAAAACGGGTGGATTATTCCGGCCGGTCGGTGATTGTGGTCGGCCCCGACCTGAAATTGAACCAGTGCGGTCTGCCCAAGAAAATGGCAATGGAACTGTTCAAACCTTTTATTTTCCATGAACTGGAAAAGAGAGGGATTGTGGCTACCATTAAAAGCGCCAAAAAGATGGTGGAAAAAGGAACTCCGGAGGTCTGGGAAATCCTCAAGGAGGTAATCCAGAATCACCCGATCCTGCTGAACCGGGCGCCGACCCTGCACAGGCTGGGAATTCAGGCCTTTGAACCGACTTTGATAGACGGCAAGGCGATTAAAATACACCCGCTGGTTTGTACCGCCTTTAACGCTGATTTCGATGGGGATCAAATGGCTGTGCATGTGCCTTTGTCCATTGAGTCTCAGGCTGAGGCTTCCGTTCTGATGATGTCCAGTCAGAATATCATGTCCCCGGCCAATGGAGAACCGATTGCGGTTCCCAGCCAGGATATCGTTCTGGGCTGCTATTACCTGACCAAGGTAAAGACCGGTGACCGGGGCGAGGGGATGCTTTTCGCCAGCGGAGAGGAGGCGATGTGCGCCTATAACAACGAGGTGGTCGGTCTGCAGTCCAGAATCAAGGTAAAGATTCATGGCAAATTTATCGATACCACTGTGGGCAGAATAATTTTTAATCAGTGCCTGCCTAAGGGTTCACCCTATTGTAACTCTATTATCGGAAAGAAAGAACTGGGCCAGCTTATCGGCGAAACGTATCGATATAAAGGAAACGATACCACCGTAACCCTGCTGGACAAGATCAAGGATGTGGGATTCGAGTATTCCACCATTGCCGGCATCTCCTTCTGTATGGACGATATGGTGGTTCCCGCCCGGAAGAACGAGCTGATCTCCAGGACCGAAAAAGACGTGATCGATATCGAACAGCAGTATCTGGACGGAATCATCACCGACGGCGAGCGTTACAACAAGGTGGTGGATCTCTGGTCTCATGTGACAGAGGTGGTGGCTGACGAGATGTTTAACGAGTTGAAAGAGTCCGAAGAAAACAGTGGGAGTTTTAACTCGATCTTTATGATGGCTAATTCCGGAGCCAGGGGGAGCAAGCAGCAGATCCGGCAGCTGGCCGGAATGCGCGGTCTGATGGCCAAGCCTTCCGGAGAAATCATCGAAACCCCGATTACCGCTAATTTCCGGGAGGGGTTGACCGTGCTTCAGTATTTTATTTCCACTCACGGGGCCCGCAAGGGTTTGGCTGACACCGCTCTTAAAACCGCTGATTCCGGTTATCTTACCAGGCGTCTGGTGGACGTGGCTCAGGATGTGATCATCTCCGAGGATGACTGCGGAACTCTGGATGGAATCACTGTTTCCGCTATTGTCGAGGGTGGAGAGGTTATCGCTCCCCTGCGGGACAGGATTTTAGGCCGGGCGGTTCTGGAAGACGTCTTCGATCCCCTGACCGGCGAACTTCTGCTGAAAACCAACAGTATTGTAACCCACAGTGTGGCCGATATGCTGGAAAACGCCGGGGTGGCTCAGGTGAAAATCCGGTCGGTCCTTACCTGCGACAGTACCAGGGGAGCCTGCGCCATGTGTTACGGGTGTAATCTGTCCACCGGCAAGGTCGTTGATATGGGAGAAGCGGTGGGGGTTCTGGCCGCTCAATCGATCGGCGAGCCGGGAACCCAGCTTACCATGCGGACCTTTCATATCGGCGGTACGGCCAGCCGGGTGGTGGAGCAGACCATTCTTGAGGCCAAGAATCCCGGAGAAATCAAGTACTACAATATTAATGTGGTTAAGAACCGGAGCGGTGACTTGATTGTCATGACCCGGAACGGAGAGATCGGCATTCTGGACAAGGACGGCCGGGAAAAAGAGCGTTACAGCGTCATGTACGGCGCCAAACTCAAGGTGCATGACGGTCAGGTGGTTAATCCGGGCGAGGTTCTGGTGGAATGGGATCCCTATACCATGCAGATCTTGACTCAGGCTTCGGGAACAGTGCTGTTCCGTGACCTGACTGAAGGTATCAGCATGAAGGAAGAGCTTGATGAGGTAACCGGTCTTTCCCAAAATGTAATTATCGATTCGCAGGATGATAAACTGCAACCGAGAATAGTGATAAAGGACAGTGACGGTAAGGTAATAACGCAGTATTTAATGCCGATCGGAACCCATTTGATGGTAAAGAGCGGTCAGATGGTCAGCGCCGGCGACAGTCTGGCCAAAATTCCCCGGGCCACCACCAAGACCAAAGACATTACCGGCGGTCTGCCGCGGGTGGCCGAGTTGTTTGAAGCCCGCAAACCGAAAGAGCTGACCACTATTTCCGAGATAGACGGGGAGGTCAGGTTCGGCGGTTTTTATAAGGGTTCCCGAAAGGTTTTAGTGGTGGGTGACGATGGTACGGAAAAGGAGTACCTGATCCCCAAGGGCAAGCATTTGAACATTCATGAAGGTGAGCGGGTAAAGGCTGGGGAAGCCTTGATGGACGGTGATTCCAACCCTCACGATATCCTGGCGGTTTTAGGTGACAAGGAACTCCAGAAATATCTGGTGAATGAGGTCCAGGAGGTTTACCGGCTGCAGGGGGTTAAGATAAACGACAAGCATATCGAGGTGATTGTCCGTCAGATGCTGCGTAAGATAAAGGTTGAATCCGTGGGAGACACCCGGTTTCTTCTCGGCGAACAGGTGGACAAGTTCAAGTTTGCCCAGGAAAACAGCAGGGTGTTGTCTGAAGGGGGCGCACCGGCGATCGGGCAGCCTCTGCTGCTGGGAATAACCAAAGCGGCCTTGAGCACTGACAGCTTTATTTCCGCGGCTTCTTTTCAAGAGACCACCCGGGTGCTGACCGAGGCGGCTATCTGTGGTAAACGGGATTCCCTGCTGGGCTTGAAGGAAAACGTCATTGTCGGCCGCCTGATTTCCGATGGTACCGGTATGGGGGTTTACTCGTCGGTTGGTGCTGAGTTGAACGATGAATTGAAGCAGGCGGAAATAGAGGAACAAAAGGAAATCGAAGAACCGATGGTGGATTCGGTAGCCGCTTAACCGAGATACATCAGGAAATAGAACTTGACAACTCAGGGTTTTACTGGTATTCTCCTGATTCTTCAATTGGGATGGGGGAGCGGGAAGCGGTTCCCTGTTTGGTTTTAGGGATTGTTCAATAAAATTCTCTGGAGAGAAAATTTGCCGACTATCAATCAGTTAGTGAAAGACGGAAGAAAGCTGCAAAAGAGCAAGCCGAAAACCCCGGCCCTGAAGGCCTGTCCTCAGCGCCGGGGGGTCTGCGTCAGGGTTTATACCACGACTCCGAAAAAACCTAACTCGGCCCTGCGGAAGGTGGCCAGGGTCAGGTTGACCAGCGGGATTGAGGTCACCGCTTATATTCCCGGTGTCGGGCACAATCTGCAGGAGCATTCGGTGGTTTTAATAAGAGGGGGAAGGGTAAAGGATCTTCCCGGCGTGCGGTATCATATTATTCGGGGAATCCTGGATACCCAGGGGGTAAAGGACCGGAATCAGGGCCGCTCCAAATACGGAACCAAGAAACCTAAAAAGTAAGTAAAAAGGCCAATGCCGAGACGAAAAGTAATTCAAAAGCGTAAGACCCTTCCTGATTCTAAATACAACAGTAAGTTGGCGGCGAAATTCATTAACTGCCTTATGAACGACGGAAAAAAGAGTGTTGCCGAAAGGATTTTTTACGGGGCTTTGGAAATTCTTAAAGACAGAACCCACGATGACCCGATGGAAATTTTCAAGCAGGCGGTGCAGAATGTCAGGCCGGTGGTAGAGGTGAAATCCCGCCGGGTAGGAGGCTCGACCTATCAGATTCCGATAGACGTAAGGCGCGACCGGGGCTTGACCTTGGGAATCCGCTGGCTGGTGAATTTTTCCCGGTCTCGCAGCGGAAAATCGATGCAGGAATGTCTGGCCAATGAATTGATGGACGCTTTCAACAAGCGTGGAGCCGCAATCAAGAAGAAGGATGATATTCATAGAATGGCGGATGCGAACAGGGCTTTTGCCCATTACAGATGGTAGATATGGGCAAGATTTATCCGCTGGACAAGGTAAGAAATATCGGTATTATGGCGCATATTGACGCCGGCAAGACCACTACTACCGAAAGGGTCCTGTACTATACCGGTGTTACCCATAAAATCGGCGAGGTTCACGATGGCGCCGCCGAGATGGACTGGATGGAGCAGGAGAAGGAGCGGGGTATCACCATCACCTCAGCCGCCACTACCTGTTTCTGGAAGGATATCCGGATAAATATCATTGATACCCCCGGTCACGTGGATTTCACGGCCGAGGTGGAGCGTTCCCTGCGGGTGCTGGACGGAGCGGTGGGTATCTTCTGCGCGGTCAGCGGCGTGGAGCCGCAATCCGAAACGGTCTGGCGGCAGGCGGACAAATATTCGGTTCCCCGGATTGTTTTTATTAATAAAATGGACCGGGTGGGAGCCGATTTCGAGCACGTGATGCAGACCATGCGGGACCGCCTGCAGGTGGAGCCTACAGCTATTCAACTTCCTATCGGCTCTGAAGAGGATTTTGCCGGGGTGGTTGACCTGGTAGGAATGAAGGCGGTGGTCTGGGAAAACAATCAGCATTTCCCTGAAGAAACGGAAATTCCCGAAAATATGCGGGAAAAGGCGAAGAAATACCGGGAAAAGCTGCTGGAAGCCCTTTCTGATGTAGATGAAATCATCATGGAGAAATTCCTTGAGGGGGAAGAGGTTTCAGAAGATCAGGTAAAAGCGGCTCTCCGTAAGGGGGTGCTGGATATCAAGTTGTTTCCGGTTCTTTGCGGAACCTCCTTTAAGAATAAAGGGGTGCAGCCTTTACTGGATGCGGTGATCGATTATCTTCCCTGTCCCCTGGATATCCCTTCGATAGAGGGAACGCTTCCCGATTCCGAGGAAAAAGTCACCCGGAAAGCCGACACCGGCGAACCGTTTTCCGCCCTGGCTTTTAAGGTAATGACCGACCCGTTTGTCGGCCAGCTGGTTTTCTTCAGGGTTTATTCAGGGTCGCTCAACTCCGGCAGTTATCTGTATAACGCCTCCAAAGACACCAAGCTGCGGGTCGGGCGGATCGTCAAGATGCACGCCAACAAGCGGGAAGAGGTTAAACAGGTCGATGCCGGTGATATCGCGGCAGCGGTCGGTTTGAAATCCACCACTACCGGCGATACCCTCTGTGAAGCGGATAATCCGGTTATCCTGGAGTCGATGAATTTTCCGGAACCGGTTATCTCGGTAGCTATTGAGCCGAAAACCAAATCGGATCAGGAAAAACTCTCCACCGCCCTGGGCCGGTTAACAGCGGAAGATCCGACCTTCAAGGTTTATGTTGACTTCAGCACCGGACAAACCATCATTTCCGGAATGGGCGAGCTGCACCTGGAGATACTGGTCGACCGGATGCTCAGGGAGTTCAAGGTTGACGCCAATGTAGGCAAACCCCAGGTGGCTTATAAGGAAACGATTAAAAACGGCGTCGAGTCCGAATCCAAGTTTGTGAAACAGACCGGCGGCCGGGGGCAGTACGGGCATGTCTATTTGAAGATAGACCCCCGGGAACCGGGAGCGGGCTTTGAGTTCAGCAATAAGATAAAAGGGGGGGTCATTCCCCGCGAATATATCCCGGCGGTGGAGAAGGGGATTGTCGAGGCGATGGAAAGCGGGGTCTTGGCCGGATATCCGGTGGTGGATATTGGGGTTACCCTGTATGATGGAAGCTACCATGAGGTGGATTCCTCAGAAATGGCTTTCAAGGTAGCCGGATCCATGGCCTTTAAGAGCGGCTGTAAAAAGGCGCGCCCGGTGTTGCTGGAACCGGTTATGCAGGTGGAAGTGGTGGTTCCCGAGGAATTCATGGGGGATATTATCGGCGACTTAAGCTCACGCAGAGGAAAAATCGATAAAATGGATGATCACAGCAAAGGGATAAAGATGGTGGATGCCCAGGTTCCTTTGGCTGAGATGTTCGGATATGCGACTGATTTGCGGTCAGCCAGCCAGGGGAGAGCTAATTATTCGATGGAATTCAAATGCTACGAAGAGGTTCCACCCTCGATAGCGGAAGAGATAGTCAGTAAGGAAACCGGGTAAGCTTACAGGGGAGAAAACAGATGGCGAAAGAGAAGTTTGAGCGGACGAAACCGCATGT
>JBHHXV010000063.1:0-10301 GCA_046757225.1 bacterium | reverse complement strand
GGGCGTCTTTGCGACTGGTTTCCAGTCGGGAGAACAGCTTTTTGTCCCGGCCTCTCAATTTGCGGATTAACTCTTGCAGTTTTGTTCGCACCTTCTTGAATATTTCCGCCCTGTTTATGTAATCATTTTTTAGTTTCATGTTTTTGATCTTAAACTTTTGCAGGCTGTCAAGCTGCTTTCGTAAGGTCTTTTTGATTTTTTTTCTTTTCCTGTAAAGACCCTTAAACTTTTTTTCCTCTTCCCGGTATGCTTTCTTGTATAAGGCCAGTCTGGTTCTCATCTTCTTTTCCTCAGAAGGCGATTTCTTCCGCTGCATTTTTAATTTCGCTTTTATTTCCAGGACATTTATATTAAACTCCAGTCTCTTGTACCTGCCTTCAGCGATCTCGGTTTCCTTTTTCATGCTGGTCTGCTTTTTATTAAGGCGGTTGATTTCTTCCACTTTTCGATTGATCCGCATATTTATCAATTGAATTCTGTTGTTTATCTCGGGCAGTTCCTTGCTTAAATTTAGAAAACGGATAAACAGGCGGCGGTAATATTTTTTTATGCTTTCGATTTTTTTGGGGCTGGTTTTGTTTTTTATAAAGAGCAGAGGGATTTTTTCCTGCTCAGGGGGAATCCTCTTATAATTCTCGTCAAATATATATAAAGAAGTCTCCTTTAAAGATTGTAATACCGAAAAACTGCTTACTGCCACCGGATGGGAAAACCGGCCGGTTTGTTTGTTTTCAGCCGCTTTCATATCGCTGTGACAGCCATTACAGATCTTGCTGATCCGATCCTTGCCTTTTCCTAACGGTTTTCCCCAGAGAACGAAATTTGACAGGGAATTGTGGACACTGTGACAGGCGCTGCAGGGGCCGGATTCGTCTACGGTCTTACGGTTCCGGTTTTTTTCCCCCGGAGCGGAAACCCCCAGGTCATGGTCGGTTCCCTTTACCCATTGTTGGCTCAAGTGGCAGGTGGAGCACAGGTCCCGGTTGTCGCTTACCGCCGACATTCTCAGGAATGAGTTTCTTCCGTTGCCGTCGGCGAAGCGCTGGTTTTTGTCGTCTTTATCCTCCGGGTTCCATTGGTGAATGTCATGGCAGGTGCTGCACATGATCACCCCTTCCGGGTCTTTTCGGTAATTGCGGTCGAATAAGGGGAGGGGGATTCTCAGAAACCGGTTGATACTGCCGATCGCTTTATTTATCGGGTGGGTGAATTTTCCGGTGAGCTTGTTTTGGGCGATATAGCTTTTTTGATGACAACCGGAACAGATCCGGCTGATTTTGTCCGGCCCCTGACCTGTTTTCCGGTTCCAGAGAAATATTCCGCTGGCGTTATGAGCTGAGTGGCATTGCTCGCAAACGCCCGGGTTTCTTTTCGGTGGCAGACTGGATTTTATGACATTGAAAGCGGGAATAAGGGCTTCTTTATAGGGCGGCAGGAGCGGGTCGTGGGGCGTGTTTTTTATCGAGCTTTTTTCCCGGTGACAGGTGAGGCAAAGCCCGGATTTTATATTCCTGACTCTCAGGAAGCTGTTGCCCGCGTTTCCATCCAAAAGCGGTTCGAAGCCTTTGTCATTGTTGAATTGATCCCATTGGTGGGCATTGTGGCAGGTGGCGCAGGTCACGTTTCCGTCATTTTTGCGGGCGCCCTCATTGGAAAACAGGGGCAGCCTTTTGCCTGAGCCGGTGGCTGTGTGACTGCTTTTTATGCTGACTCTTACCGGATGTGACCATTTCCCCACGCTCTTTTTCTGACCGCATTTTCCTTTCTGGTGACAGGTTCGGCAGAGGTCTGAGATCGGTTCCTCGGTTTGACTGACCGGCCTGGCCCACATCGTGGAACCGGTTCCCCGGTGAGCCAGGTGACAGACCCCGCAGAGACCGCTTTCTTCAGGGCTTTCTCCCTTTATGTTGGTAGTTTTCGGGTAAAGAATTTTCAAATCATGCTTGGTTTTTTCAATGTTTTCTTTTAGTTTCGGGTGGCATTCGTAACAGAAAGCCGATTTCCGGTTGTTTTTGATAAGCAGGGTTCTTTTGGTGGCGGCCTTGTGGGCTCTGTGGCAGGTCCGGCATTGGAGCTTTCCCTTTTTTCCCACGGTTCCCCCTCTCAGGAAAACCAATTCCGGGATGATTGACCGCCCCGGAATAATATTTACCGGATGGGTTCTCTTCCGGTTGGCTTCGCGCCGGTTCCGGGCGTAAGTTTCGGGATGGCAGACACCGCAGAGTTTCGATTCCGTGTTGCCCAGGATAAGGAGCCCTTTGTCCGAGGCGTTGTGCATTTTGTGACAGGTTTCGCAGATTATGGTTTCTTTCTGGGTTCCGAATTTGGCGCCGTTTTCATAGATGACCCTGGGAATTCGCCTTTTCATTTGAATACCTACCGGGTGATTGTAACTGATTTTCGCCCCCCGCTTTTTTTCCTGCTTCTGGGGGGTGAAATCGGTGTCCATGATCAGTTTGAATGAGCTGGTTTTGGAATCAAGTGAGGTCTCCAGCTGTTCCCTGTGGCAGCCTACACACATCGAAGAGTTTTTGTTTTTCGTTCTTAAGAATATCCTGCTGGAGTATTCGGCTATAATGTCTTCAGTTGGATTCCGCTCGACATCGAAAAGGGTCTTATGGCAGGTGGAACAGGTAATCTCCCCCTTTTTGTCCAGGGGAAATTCTTTCGGGACTTTCATGTTTTCCGGAGGAACGACGCCTACGGGGTGGGAGTGATTCCGCCAGGCTGAACAGGGGGCGTTATTGGCTTTCAAGAAGCGGGAGGAATGGCACAGCTGACAGAGCTTCTCCTCTGCGTGAACGCCGCCGGGCCAGCAGGCCGAAAGAGCGGTAACTAATAATAATAACGTGATTTTCCTTTGCATGAAAGATCAGGCGATTCTTGTATATATGGATCGTATTAAAAAGATGATTGCTAATTATAGATGAAATATAATGAACAGCCAAATTTTTATGAGTCCTGGTATTCGCGCCCCTTTTGAATGTGACTGGCAGGGTTCTCGTGAGACTGGTAATTTTTTTTCTGTTGAGATTTCTTTTCAGGTGGTATAGTATAAAAATAAAACGATGTTTTGTTATGAGAAGAGGTTTCCGTTAATTGGTTGTACTTTGGGGATTTAAGCGATGGCTGTCCGGTGGTGGGCGCCCTGGATTCTGGGGGGAGATCTCGGGGGAACGGGGAATTGGCCTGAATAATATCAAAAAGCATTTTATATTTGGTCAAAATAAGCTTGACAGACAATTGCAAAGCGTTTATATTGGTTATTGCGTAGCGTGAGCTATATGAAATTTTAGGATTTAAACGGTATTCTAGTTTGGTCAATTAAAAGGATGCTGGCCTTTTTCTGGCTTCTGGCGAGATTTTGGGGGTGGAGAAGAAATGGTAAATAACTGGGTTGGGTGGCGGAAAACAATTGTAATGTTCATGGCCATATTGATGGTGGGGTCTATAACCCTGGCTTCCATGGCCACAAACGCGAGAGCGGCGGATGAGGAAAACTGCCTGATGTGCCATAAACATCGGGGAAACGGCCGGATCGACATAAAAGGGAAACGGCGGATTTTCTATGTTAATGAGGAATATTTTTCCCGAACGACTCATGGCCGGGTGCCCTGCCGGGGATGCCATACCAGTATCTCTCAGATCCCTCATAAGGTGCAGATCAGAAAAGTAAACTGCGGAACCCAGTGCCATAAAAAAGAGCCTTCCACCGGCGAAGACTTTTCCCACCGCGCCGTCTACATTAACTATAAACGTTCGGTCCATTCCACTAACCTGGAAAACCCCGAACCGGGCAAACCGGTCTGTAAGTACTGCCATTCCAATCCGATGTATACCCGGGACAGTAACCGCGGTGCCCAACGCCAAAAACCGATAGAAAGAATCCTGGACCGTTGCAACGGCTGCCATGTCGACCGTGAATGGGCCGAGACCTTTTATATGCATGTGGAGCATCGGCTGATGAAACGGACCATGCGTTCCCGCTATCAAGTGGTGCAGCTCTGCAGCTCCTGCCATGAGAAAAAACGGGAAATGCTGAAATTGAAAGGGTTGAGTAAAAACGCGGTCAGGGCCGCCGTCACTTACAAAAGGACCTACCATTGGAGGGCGCAGCTGTTAGGCAGAACCGATACGGCCGATTGCCTGGACTGCCATACTTACTTTGATAAGTACTCCCCTCATAATGTTCACCTCGTACTCAGGCCGTCCGACCCTGATTCTCCGGTTCATATTGACAACAAAGGAAAGGTCTGCCGACAGAGCGGATGTCATGATGAAAGCAAGCCGGGGGGGGTAAGAGCTCCTTACAGTTACGCGGACCTGGATATGCATCCTGATTTCGATGACCCGACCGGCAGCGCCCGGCATAACGGCCTGGCTGAATTCGCGCTGGGAGAGGGGTATTTCTTCTTTGTTTTCATGAACTTTGTGCCGCTGGTTCTCTGGATGTTTCTGGAACTGCTCAGGCGCTTGGTTTAGTTAAAAATCAAATAAAAGGTTTGAAATGATTTACATGCTTAAAATCAGGAGGAGGGTTGGGTATGTCACACGGTGGTAGACAGTTTTATCGCTTGACTCTGCATCAGCGAATCCAGCACATGATAATTATCGCGACTTTTTCGATGCAGTGCATAACGGGAATGCCCCTGAAATTCGCCGGAGCTGCCTGGACCTTTCCGGTGGCCAGGTTCTGGGGAGGCGCCTTCATGATGGGGCGTATGCACCGGATTTCCGGTCTGACCATGATTGCGTTCGTGGTATATCATCTCCTTTATGTGATAGTTGTAACCGTAGTCAAAGCCAGAAAGATGTATCGGAAATATCCGTCCGAGAGCTTTGGGGACGGAGCGCTTAAACTGCTGAAAATGATTTATAACCTGCCGTTTATTCCCAGAGGGATTGACGGCCGTAATATCGCCGATTTCGTAAAATACTCCCTGTTCCTTTCCAATAAAGGCCCCCAGTATCCTAAATGGATATGGAAGGAGAAATTCGAGTATATCGCTTTCCTGGCCGGAGGCGTGATTATCATGAGTACCGGCCTGATGCTGTTCTTCCCGACCGTTACCGCCACTATTCTGCCGTCCAGGTCGCTGAATATCGCCTGGATTATTCATACGAACGAGGCGATGCTGGCAATGGCGGTTATCTTTATCTGGCATTTCTATCATGCCATATTTGCGCCGGAAAAGTTTCCGGCTGATGGAACGGTTATTGACGGAGTGATTTCCGAACACCATATGATTGATGAACATGTACTGGAATATAAGAGGATAATTCTGGAAGGTCCGGATCATGTCGGTCTGGTAAAAACGCGGCCGGGACATGGGTCTCATCATTGAAAACAGATAATGATGATAGAGTAACGAGCGGAGGAATGTTATGAAAACCAGAGCCACGAGGCTGAGAGTCATCGGGATATTGGTCGCCGGATTTCTGTTGCTGCTGGGTAAGGGGAGTGCTTCAGCCAAGGAACACGCCGGAATGAGAAAGATCGACGAACAGAAGGCGGTAAAGATAAAAGCCACCCATGGCGCCTTGTTGTTGCGGGAGGGAAGTGTCGATACCCGGAAAATAGATGAGGATACCCAGGATTATATTACGCATCAGCATTTTCATAACTATATTCTTAACGAGGTTCCGGTGGACCAGAACCCGCCGTTTTGCTATTACTGCCATGGCAGCTATCCCCACTCGAACGCCAAGATGACCCGTTCGATTCTCAATATGCACACCATTTACCTGGCCTGCGAGTCCTGTCATGTCCGTTACAGCAAAAGAGAGCGGGCCAGAATAGGATTCCGGTGGTTCGACGGTAATGTCCATACTATTCAGGGCGATAAACGGCATTACGGAACCGATTATAACCCGGTCAGTGGGCGGGTGCTCATGGAAGCGGGCTTGATTGAGTCGAAAATCACTCCTTTTAAAGAGTGGGAAGGAAAATATTATATGGTGAATCTGCGGATGGATTCTCCCGAAGCCAGCAGATACCGCGAGCAGCACCGTTCTCTGTCTGCTGAGCAACAGTCGGCGATTAAATCGAGTATTCATGCCAACATTGAAACCAAGGGTCGCGAATGTCAGGAATGCCATTCCAAGAACAGCCTTATTCCCTGGAGAAAACTGGGATTCGACCCGGAGAGAATCAAGGATGTTACCGGCCTTAACATCGTTGGCATGGTGGAGAAATATCAGAAATTTTATATCCCTAATCTGTTTAAACAGCAGATGACTTTTGATGCTCCTATAGAAAGCATTGATGAAAAGTAAGTACTTGAGAGTAATGAGAGCGGCCGGATGGCTGGCGGTCATTGCTCTGCTCTGGATGCCGCCGCCGGTATACGCCTTTAAGACGCATCTGATCAAATACCTGTTTGAATTTACCGGCTCTCCTGAAAAGCGCTTTGAGCAGCCGACCGACCTGGCGGTTAACGGTAAAAAGCAGATATATGTTCTTGACGGAGTCAACAGCCGGGTGGTTGCCTTTGATTATCAAGGCAAATATCTGTTTGAGTTCGGCAGTGCCGGCAAAGAAGACGGCCAGCTCAATATGCCTCTTGGGCTGGATCTGGATAAAAAAGGCAATGTCTATATAGCAGATACCAGGAACCACCGGTTACAGATTTTCGGTTCTCAGGGAAAGTTTATTGAAAAATATGATCTCCCAAAGTTTAAAACTAGCCTTAAAGAGCCGGATCCCACCGATGTGCTGGTGGTTACCCCGAGAGACGGGGATGAAACCTTATATATAGCGGACAATGATAATCACCGGGTATTGGTTCTGGAAAGGGAGAACTTAAAACTTGTCAGAACTATCGGAAAACACGGGTTTGAGGAGCAAGGTTCTTTCAGGTATCCCTTTAAATTAGCCAGTGACAGCGATTACAGCCTCTATGTGGTTGATGTCTTAAATACCAGAGTACAGAAGTTTTCGTCAACCGGAAAATACCTCAGAAAAATAGGCAGATGGGGAATAAAGGAAGGTACTTTTTACCGGCCGAAAGGGGTAGCGGTCGATAACGAAGACAATGTTTATGTGAGTGATAGTTATATGGGTGTTATACAAGCATTTAAGCCGACGGGAGAGTATGATGGGGTTCTGGCGGAGAGAGAGGATCTGGAAAAGAAATTCAAAACGCCGGTCCATATTTATCTGGATCAACAAAAGCGTCTATACGTAATTGAAGAGCTGGATGATAGAGTGAGTGTTTATAACATCCTGAATTAGTTATATCTATGTATGGCTTCTCGGATTCAGATCGTCACGATAATATGTTTGCTGTTGTTGATATCGTTTGGTAAAGGATATGCAGTAGTACTTTCGTCTAAACGGGAGTGTGCTATTTGCCATATCAGTTGGATAGACGATTTTAACAAAAAAAATGTCAAGATTTTTGTTGATAGAAAAATCAAATCGAATGTGATCATAAAGGACGGTCGATTGGGAGTGGTAAGTACAGAAGAGGTTTGTTACACCTGTCATGACGGGGCGGTATTGGATTCACGGGATAAAACCTGGTTTCCCAACAGCCATCCGGTGTATGTGGTGCCCTCGGACCGGATCAGAGTACCTAAAACTTTTCCCCTGGATAAAGATGGCCGCCTGTATTGCGGTACCTGTCATACGGCTCACGGGGTTGACTGGGGAAAGCAGAAAAATGAGACGCCCTTTCAGAGAGTTGTTTTTCTGAGGTATGAGAACCAGAATTCTTTCTTCTGCCGTCAATGCCATGTGGCCAAAACCCAAATGGGCCCCAATCATCCGATCGATAAAACCAGTATCAAGATTCCTCAGGAGATATATGACCTGGGAGGCAAGACCGGTTTAATGACCAACCAGGTCATCTGCGAGAGCTGCCATAAAATTCATGGAGCCAAAAGCGGCTATAAACTGCTCATCAAGAAGGTGGACCGGGCGCAATTGTGCGGGGTTTGCCATAAAGACAAATACGTTCCCCCGCATAAAAATTACGTGAAGACCTTTGACCAGGCCGCCAGAATGAAGACCCATCCGATAAATATCAAGCCTATCACCGCTAAAATATCTCTGGAGATTCGTAAAGCGGGCAGCAAGCTGGGAGTGGGGGGAACGGTAATGTGCCTCTCCTGTCATAAGATACATGATGCCAACAGCCAGCGGAGATTACTGGTCAAGGACAACCGGGGGTCTCAGTTGTGTTTTCAATGCCATCCGGACAAAAAGAGGGGGCTTCTGGGAACAAAGCATGATCTGGCTTTGAGCCGGCCCAATGCAAAGAACGCTCTGGGTCAGACCCCCAAGCAATCGGGGCCCTGCGGGGTTTGCCATCTGCCGCACCAGGGCAACGCCGCCAAGATGTGGGCGCGGAAACCGAGCCAGGACAGGGACGCGATCGCCAGGTTATGTAAAAGCTGCCACAGCGATGGCCGGCCGGCGGCTAATAAACAGCTGGGAAAGTTTACTCATCCGGTGGGCCGCTCGATCAAGAATGTGGACGGAGAAACCAATCTTCCTTTATATAATACGGTAACCGGCGCTAAAACCCGGAAAAAGGATGAGGGAGCCGTGAACTGCGGAAGCTGCCACGACCCCCATAAATGGCAGGCTCATTCCAATGTAAAGCCAGCCGATGTCCATGAGGAAGGCACCCAGGCTAACAGTTTCCTGCGGGTGCGGAACAATGTCGAATCCACCTTGTGCTATGAATGCCATATTGATAAGAGCCTTATTGAAAAGACCGATCACGATATTCTGATGATGGCCAAGAAGCATCCCCGGACGCATTGTATTCAGATTCTCGGTTTCAATGAAAAAGAGGAGATGATCCAGCTTCCCAAAGGGGTGCTGCATAAACTGCTGGGCAAACGTGACGGGCCGACCGGCGCCTGCGGAGTATGCCATGTTCCTCATAATGCGGAATATTACCGGTTGTGGGCCAGGGAGACCGGAGACGGTCAGGATGTGGGGCAGAATCTTTGTTTTACCTGTCATCAAACCAACCGGATAGCCGAGGTAAAACAGCCGGGACCGTTTATGCACCCGACCGGAAGATCGATTCTAAATCTGGGAATCGAGCCGAAAACCAAGCTGCCTACTTATGATGACCAGTTGAAGAAGGTAAAAAACGGTAAGATATTCTGCTTCTCCTGCCATAATATTCATCAATGGAACGCCAGGAAGAAGGCCAAAGGCCCGGGAGTTAAATCCGAAGGCACGCCGAGCAACAGCTTTCTCAGAATTTCAGCGGCTGATGATAAATGGGCAATCTGTTACAGTTGTCATTATGACAAGCGCATGGTAGCAAAAACCGACCATGAGTTGAACATAACCGTTCCCAAATCCAAGAACTACCGGGGTCAAACCCCGGCTGAGTCGGGGACCTGCGGGGTCTGTCACTCGGTTCACAATGCCATCACCCAGGCCAGAATCTGGATCAGGCCTTTGGGGCCGGGTAATGAAACCATGGAGCATCTTTGCAAAAGCTGTCATTCCGAGGGGAGGCCGGCTCAGGCAAAACAGCTGGGTGAACATTCCCATCCTCTGGGGCGCAGTATTTTCGGAGCCAAGCCCGATGGGAACATTCCCTTTCCCACCTTTGACGAGAATCTGAGGCATAAAAAGAACGGATATGTAACCTGCGGCTCCTGTCATAATCCACACTTATGGAATGTCAATAAATTCGAGCCCGGGCCGGGCAGGAATACGGAAGGCGGTTTTGAAAACAGTTTTCTCAGAAGAACCAATGACAACGGGTATAAACTCTGTATCGTCTGCCATGTGGATAAGGATCTGATTGTGGGAACCGATCATGACCTTTCGGTTACCAAACCGGCCGCCACCAACTGGGCCGGAGAAACAGTGGCGCAAAAAGGCCCCTGCTTCCAATGCCACCGGGTGCACAATGCCCTGGCTGATGTCAAGATCTGGGCCAGACCGCTGGGGCCGGGCAATGACGGAATAGAGAAAAGATGCAAGAGCTGTCATTCCCCCGGAAATCCGGCGGAGACCAAGCAGATCGGGCCGATTTCCCACCCGCTGTATGCCAATATAAACCGGGCGGACGGAAAAACCGCATTTCCTTTATATGATAAAGACGGTAACAAGGAGAATGAAAACGGCCGGGTGGTCTGCGCCTCGTGCCATAACCCGCATCAATGGGATGCCTCCAAACATAAGCGTGGTCCGGGGGTGAAAACCGAAGGAGACCAGCACAACTCTTTCCTGAGAAGAAGAAATTTACCGGAACCGACCTTCTGTATGGAATGTCATTCGGAAAAAGCGCTGGTGGTGGGTACTGACCACGATTTCAGGGTTC
>JBHHXV010000062.1:0-10340 GCA_046757225.1 bacterium | reverse complement strand
TATCTCTGAGTTTTACCTTGCCGCTAACATACTCCATAAAAAGAGTATATACGATGATTCATTAACTTAAAAGAAGTGCTGTCGCCTCTGGCGACTTAATTTAATGTATAGGAATTTCAAAGTTGCCCATCATATTGCTCAATTACCAGCCTGCGCTTGTGAACGAAGTGAGCCAGCAGGCGCCAATTGCAAGAGTGCTTATGTCAGGTTTTGCCTGAACATGCTATGTTCTGAAGAGACCGGGCTAAATGTTTGCATGGCTTTTATCAGGGAATCGATATCAGCTTGGCAGTGCCCGGCGCTGACCGTGAATCTCAGCCGGCTTTTCCCTTGAGGAACCGTGGGAGGCCGGATGGCCGGCACCAGGAACCCCCGTTCATACAATCGGTGGGAAAAATCAAGAGCCGCCGCCGCTTCCCCCGCTATTACCGGAATGATGGCGGAATTGGCTGAGTCAGTCACTGTCAGTTCTTCTATTTTATTAAATCCTTGCTTGAGCCGCTCGATATTGCTCCACAACCGGTTTCTCAAGTCCGGGTTTTCTTCGATCAGTTTCAGGCCCGCTTCCGAGGCGGCACAGACAGCGGGCGGCAGGGCGGTCGTATAGATAAAACTCCTCGCTTTATTCCGCAGATAATCGATCAAGGCCTGACTGCCGGCCACGTATCCCCCCAGGCTTCCCACCGCTTTGCTCAAGGTTCCCATCAGGATCAGTCTTTCCGGAGAAATTCCGTAAAACTCGGGAGTGCCGGCGCCGGTCTCGCCCAGCACCCCCAGGCCATGGGCGTCGTCCAGGATCACCCGGGCGCCGTACCGGTCACCGGCCTCCAGGATTTCCGGCAGGGGGGCGATATCACCGTCCATGCTGAACACCCCTTCCGTAACGATCCATAACCGCCTGTATTTGGATTTTGCCAACTCTAAAACCCGGTTCAGGTCGGCAATGTCCGAGTGTTTGTAGCGTAATAAAGTGGCTCGGCTCAGACTGGCGCCGTCAATCAGGCTGGCGTGGCAGAGGCGGTCTAAAATCAAGGCGTCTCCCTTGCCCGCCAGGGTGGTAAGCAATCCGAGATTGGCCATATATCCGGTGGAAAACACCAGGCTGGCCCGGCACCCTTTAAAAGCCGCCAGTCGCTTCTCCAGCCGGGTGTAAGCCGGGAAATTTCCGCAGATCAACCGGGCGGAACCGCTCCCGAAACCGTATTCATTAATTGTCTGGATGGCGGCTTGCTTTAAGGCGTCGCTTTCCGCCAATCCCAGGTAATCGTTGGAGCAGAAAGAAAGAAACTCTTTGCCGTCTATCGAAACCCTGGTGCCGGACCGGGATTCCAGGTTACTCAGTTCCCGGAAAAGCCCTTGTCTTTTCAGTTTCCCGCATTCATCGGCAAATAATTCCTTCATGATTTATCAATGATATCATATATGACTGGGTGTATAATTGGAGAATGGAAACCTGGATCTGGCTGGGGCTGGTCTGCGCTTTTTCCTCGGCCACCAGCGACGCTCTCAGTAAAAAGGCGTTCAAGCATCACCATGTCTGGCTGGTGGCCTGGGCGCGGTTGTTGTATATCCTGCCGTTGTTGTGGGTCGGTTTTCTGCTGGAGGGGGTTCCCTCGCTGGATTCTACCTTTTGGGCTGTTTCTCTGAGCGCCCTTCCCCTGGAACTGGCTGCCACCCTGCTGTACTACAAGGCCCTGGAAATATCCCCCTTGTCCTTGACCATTCCTTTTCTGGCTTTAACCCCGGTATTCCTGATCGCCACCGCTTTCATCCTCATGGGGGAACTGCCCACCTTCATCGGAACAGGGGGGATTTTTCTGATCGCCCTGGGAGCCTATCTGCTTAACCTGAGTCCCGGTCATAAAACCGTCTGGGATCCGCTCAAAGCGATCGGCCGGGAAAAGGGGTCGATCTATATGATTCTGGTGGCCTTTATCTACAGCATTACCTCCGCTCTGGGAAAGATAGCGGTTCAACACGCCACCCCTCTGTCCTTTATCGCTGTTTACTTTACTTTGTTGACCGTCATGCTGGGGGCGGTGGTCTATCAGAAAGACCGCTCCGGTTTTTCCCGGGTGTTCAGCGCTCCAGGAAGGTTCGGTCTGATCGGTTTCTTCTTCGGCCTGATGCTGCTTTCCCATTTCTACGCCATCAGGCTGACCGAAGTGGCTTACCTGATTTCCCTCAAACGCCTGTCTCTTATTTTCAGCATCGGTTACGGGTATCTCTTTTTCCGGGAAACCAATATCCGTTCCCGTCTGCTGGGCGCCTCGGTGATGTTCGCCGGAGCGGTTGTCATTTCCCTCTGGTCTTAATGCAAAAACATTCCGCCGTTGATATGCAGCACCTGGCCGGTAATGTAGGAGGCCAGATCCGAGGCCAGAAAAAGAACACCGTCCGCCACTTCCTCAGGCCTGCCGAACCGGCCCTGGGGAATTTTCTCCAGCATCGTATTTTTGATTTTTTCACTCAGGGAACCGGTCATATCGGTTTCGATAAACCCCGGGGCGATGGCGTTAACGGTGATTCCTTTTTTAACGTATTCCAGGGCGGTGGTTTTGGTAAGCCCGATGATGCCGGCCTTGGAAGCGGCATAGTTAGCCTGTCCCGGGTTTCCCGTAGCTCCTACGATCGATGAAATGTTGATGATTCTTCCCTGTCCGGCTTTGCTCATCGGCCGGATAACCGCCTTCGTGCAGAGAAAGGTTCCGGTCAGGTTGATGTCCAGCACCTTCTGCCAGTTCTCCCGCTTCATTTTCATTAACAGGCCGTCGGCGGTAATCCCGGCGTTATTCACCAGAATATCTATGCTCCCCAGTTGCTCCATGATCTGGGAGACCCCCTCGTTCACGGACAGCTCGTCGCTGACATCCATCTTTAAAGAGATAACCTTCCGGCCCAGTTCCCGGGCCGCCCGGGCCGCTTTTTCCCGGTCGCGGGCGACAATGGCTACTTCCGCTCCCGCCTGGGCCAGCCTCCGGGCGCAGGCGAAACCGATCCCCAGCGAGCCGCCGGTAACCATCGCTACTTTGCCTGATAGAGCTATCATCTTCTTTTTACTTCAATATTTCCATGACATTGGTAACCGATACCTTCCGGTCGATCCTTTTTACCAGTCCGGCCAGTACCTTGCCGGGGCCGATTTCGATAAAGCTGTCGATTCCTCTAGCCACCATCCGGTTTATACTTTCTTCCCATCTTACCGGTGAAGAGAGCTGCCCGGCTAAATTATCCTTCAACTCATCCAGATCCTGAGGCTCTCTGGCCGAATAGTTTTGAATGATTGGCAGCAAAGGAAATTTTAGAGGGGTTTTTTCCAGTTGGGCCTCCAGTTTGGCGGCGGCCTCCAACATCAGCGGGCAGTGGGAGGGGATGCTGACATTGAGCAGTTTGGCGATTTTAGCGCCCGCATCTTTGGCTGCTGACATTGCTTTTTCCACTGAGCTGTGCCGGCCGGCGACGACAATCTGTCCGGGGCAGTTCAGGTTGACCGGCCAGACCTCCCCTATCTCTCCGGTAATCCGGGACAGGGTGCTCTGGTCAAGCCCGATAACAGCCGCCATCGCCCCTTCCACCTCCTGCATGAAAGAGGCTCTTTGCCTGACCAGTTTTAGAAGGTCGAGAAAATTGCCCGCGCCCGCGGCCGCTAAAGCGGAGTACTCCCCCAGGCTGTGACCGGCCACCGCTTCCGGAACAATCGGTTTTTTCTTTTGTAAATAACGGAAGAAAGCATAGCTGACTGTGAGCAGGGCCGGCTGGGTATTGATCGTCTGATCCAGTCTTTCTCTGGGGCCCTTAAAGCAGAGATCCGCCAGATCCACTCTTATCGCTTCTGAAGCTTCATCAAATATTTTTTTAGTGCCCGGGTCGCTTTCATGGAGTTCCTGCCCCATTCCCACCTGCTGGGATCCTTGACCGGGAAAGATAAAACCGATATGTGCCATTATTACTCTTCTTTAAATTACCAGCGGATCAAGGCCGATCCCCAGCTGGCTCCCCCGCCGAACGCGGAAAGAACCACCAGGGTTCCGGGAGTCAACCTTCCTTCGCGATTGACCTGATCCAGAGCCAGCGGGATGGTGGAGGAGGAACTGTTCCCTGTCCAGGACACGATATTCACCACCTTTTCCCAGGGTAACGAAAGATTTTCCGCCACCGCCCTCATGATCCGTTCATTGGCCTGGTGCGGGATAAACAGATCCAGCTCTTCCAGGGTCAGTTGGTTTTCCGCCAGGATTGTTTTTACGGAATCGCTTAGATATTTGACCGCCAGTTTAAAGACCTCCCGGCCTTTCATGCTGAGGCAATGAGCTTTCCTGGCCACTGACTCGACCGAAGGAACGGCTGAGGAACCGCCTCCAGGCAGGTAAAGCATTTTTCCGTAAGCGCCGTCCGTGTTTATCCGGGAGCTTATCAGTCCACGGTTATCGTTTCTCTCTTCCGCCTGCAGGAAAACCGCTCCGGCTCCGTCACCGAACAGGATACAGGTGTTGCGGTCCTCCCAGTCCAGGTATTTGGTGAGGGTGTCGGCTCCGACAACCAGGGCGTTGCCGTAAATCCCCGCTCTCAGATAGCTTTCCGCCGCCGAAAGGGCGAACACAAACCCGGAGCAGGCGGCGCTTACATCGAAAGCCACGCTGTTTTTGGCTCCGATTGCCTCTTGAATCATGCAACCGCAAGAGGGAAACATCATATCGGCGGTTACTGTTCCCACCACGATCAACTCCACTTCCATCGGGTCGGTTTCCGCTGCTTCCAAGGCTTTCCGAGCCGCTTCTACGGCCAGATCCGAAGTGGTTTCCTTTTCCGTTATTCTTCTTTCGGATATGCCGGTTCTGGTTCTGATCCACTCGTCCGAGGTGTCGACTATCTTTTCCAGATCAAAATTGGTCAGGCGTTTTGGGGGAAGGGCGGAACCGATTCCTTTAACAAGTAAATTCATTAAATAGTAATAATTATGATTGCCCGCCCGAATTATTCAGGTCAAAAGCTTTAAGTTTATTTTCTTATTTAGTATAATCAGCTTTCCTTTATTTATTATAGTCGAAAAATCAGGAGAATCATATGTTTTTTACCATGCCTAACCACTTGTTGGCTTTTGTTTCGGCTTTCGTGCTGGATCTGTTGCTGGGAACCAGCAGTATAAAACCTCAATTGTCATGCGTCTACAGCATGGAATACGGAACTGCCGGTAATTGGATGAGCAAAATAGAGGAGGACGGTTCCGCCTGGTTGGGTTTCGCGGTTCCGGTCTTTAATATTGTGGCGGCCTTGGCAGTGCTGACTCTTTGTTTTCGGCTGTCTCCTACAGCGGGGTTTTTAGCGGAAATAGCGGTATTTTCCCTCCTGTTTAATCTGAAGACGTTCCTGACCGCTAACGATTCCCTGGCCGATGCCATTGAAAACGGGGATACGGATGATATAAAAAAACGGCTTTGCCTGCCTGGGGAAGCTTCTGATAATGATCTGCCTGTCGAGGGAGCAGCCGCCCGGAAGGTTTCCCGGCAGACCGCCGAAGAAGTGGTGGGGGTTCTTTTCTTCACCTTTTTAGGGGGAGTGGTTCTGGGGTTCCTCTACCATGGGTTGGCCCTGTTTTCCCGCGAGCATAAGGATTACCGGCCGGACAAAACCGTTAAAAACAGCTTCCGTATTCTCAATATTATTCCCGAATATCTTTGCCGGCTGTTGATTCCTTTTGCCGGATTCGCCACGGGAAAACCGTTTAAAGCCTCCCGGGAAGAGGCTTCCCTTACCGCCGGAAACTTGAAATTCGGGGAGGTGGGAGTTGCTGAGGGAGCTTACGCCGGAGCTTTGGGAATAAAGATACCCGGAGAAACCGCTGACAGCGGGTCGGCCAATCCCAACCCTACGGCCGGGCAGATCCGGGAGATGGGCAAGGTGATGCTGGAGGTCGGATGGACTACTGTATTGCTGGCTGTGGTAGTCGGCCTGGCGATTTAACCGGAGCGTATAACCTGCGGTAGTTGTAATAATGGGAAAGAACCTTCTTCACGTAAGTTCTGGTCTGGGGGTAGGGGATCTTTTCTATGAAAACGGTCATATCCTTGATCGGCCCTTTCTTTAACCAGCGTCTTACCTTGTTTTCTCCCGCGTTATAGGCTGCCGCCGCCAGGGCCGGATTCTGAAACTCCTTTAAATGCTGGGCCAGATAATGGGTTCCCAGGCGGATGCTTATCTCCGGTTCGTACAGCCGATCGGTTTTAAAGTTCTTTATTTTCAGCGCCCTGGCCAGCCGCCTGCCGGTCGGGGGGATGATCTGCATCAGACCGATCGCTCCCGAACAGGAAAGCGCTTCCTGGTCGAACACGCTTTCCTGCCTGATCAGCCCCATGACCAGATAGGGGTCAAGTCCCTCGGTTTCAGCCTGTTTAAAGACCTGGTAGCGGAAATTGAGGGGAAAGATGTTTCTATACTCGATCTCGCTTCCCCCGTAGGCATAGGCCGCTCTGATCGCTTTCCGGTAATCCCCGGCCAGGGAAAACCGCTGGGCCAGGGCAATGTTATGGGCCGGGTCATGGCAGCCGGTTTTAACCAGCCGGTCCAGCAGTTCCACCGCCTGGTCAAACATCAGCAGGTCTATCAGGGTATCGGTCAACTCCATCTTTCGGTGGAAACCGCGATGTTTGCAGAACCGCTTTACCGGTTCCACCTGGCTGGGGGGCGGCGATTTCAATCTTTTCCTGATCTTTTCCAGACGCTTCCGGGCCTGAAAGCTGTAGTAGTTTTTTATCTGTTTATCCGCGAGTTTCTTATATTCGAGGGCGGCCAGTCCGTATTGTTTGAGAGCTTCCCGGCTGCGCCCCGACCAGTAGCGGCCGCTGTCTCTGGTAAAGTAAGCGGCCGCTTTCTGGGAACATGACTCGAACAGCTTTGCCGCCTTCTGGTAATCCCGGGCCAGAAAACTGATCCAGGCCCCCCGCCATAACGCCTCTCCCACATGCTTGGATTGGGGGTATTTCTGGGCCAGCTTTTTATAAAGCTTCACGGCGATTTTTTTTTGCTTGGTGGAGTCTTTGATACGGGCCTTCAGAAAGAGGGCGTCATCGCTCCATCTGCTCCGGGGATATTTTTTCAGGAAGCGGTTTATTTCCCGGATTGCCTTGTTCCCCTCGTGTTTGTTCCAGTAGACCTGGGACAGCCGGTAACTGGCTTTCTGGGCGTAAAGGTGGCGGGGGAATTTCTTTTTTATGTTGGCCAACCGTTTTTTCGCCTGGCTGATTTTACCGGAAAGATAAGCGATATTGGAGATTTCATACCAGACCTGGGGACGGTAGACGCCCTTGGGGAATCTTTTTTGATATTCTTTGATGGCCCGGTCGCGCTGCCGGTTGGCGAAGGTGCGGGAGAGAATTTTTATCCGGTGATAGAAATCCTTTTCCTGTAAGGGGAGTTTCCGGGGGCTGACCAGTCTGCCGAGTTCCGCCCGTTTCTCCTTTGTCTGCTGGGTTTCTTCGGCCAGAGGGAAATCATAATAAAGCCTCCGGTAGTAATGCAGCGCCCTTGCTTTATCGCCGGTCTTTTCATAACAGGTGGCCAGGTTCCGGTACAGAACCGGGAGCTCTTCATCGGAAATCGATTCTTTCTTTTTAAGAAGCTTCAGGGATTGAGCGATCGCTTCCTGGTAACGGCCGCTGCTGAACAGGTTTTCCGCGTATCGTATTCCCGCTGGAATAAACAATGGACTTTCCTGGAATTTTTTAAGGAAAGCCTTCCAGAGAGCGGCGGATTCGTCCAGCCGGCCGGTACGGCTCAGGGAATCGGCCAGGTAATAGTTCCGGTAAGCTTCAAGCAGCGGAAGCTTACCCTTGAGTTTTTTAAATCCGTCTACCGCCGCCGGGAAATCCTCGGTTTCGTAAAAGCAGTACGCCTGTCTGAATTCTTCTTTCGGCAGACTTGCCGCCCGGACGATTTGAGGGAGCAGGCAGATTATCAGAATCAGCTTATATCTCACGTTAGAAATTTCCCTCTGACCATTACTCTCACCAGTTCCAGATCCTGACCGAGGATCAGCAGGTCAGCGTCCCTGTCCGGTGAGATTTCCCCTTTTCTGTCCTGGATATTGATTCTCTTTGCCGGGTTGGAGGCGGCCATGAGAAAGGCTTCACACGGTTTACAGCCGGTAAACCCGATCATCCGGCGCACTGCCTCCAGCAGTGATATACCGCTGCCGGCCAGGGTACCGTCTTCAAAACAGACCCGGTCTTCGGTCAACGTCGCCCGCCTGCCCCATAAAGCGTGTTTTCCCGGAGAAGATCCGAGGAGGGGGGCGGCGTCCGAGACCAGGATGATCCGTTCCGGGCCTTTGACCTTATACAGGAATTTCAGCATTTCCGGGCAGATATGAACCCCGTCGGCGATCAATTCCAGGTAAACCTCCTCCGCCTCCAGCAGGGCCAGGGCCGCGCCCGGTCGCCGGTGATGCAGGGAAGGCAGGGCATTGGGGAAATGAGTGGTATAATGAATCCCCTCGGCAATCGCCTGCCGGGTGGTCTCGTAATCGGCGTTGGTATGGCCGAGGGAAAAAGAAATGTCTTTAAAGGAAGATAACCGGGAGCAGGGAACGCGCTCCGGGGCGATGGTAACCGTTCTCACCGGGGCTTGCGCCAATTTGCCGAACTCCTCTTGGTTAAAGCTCCGAATCCATTTTTTGTTAAGGGCGCCGACGCGGTCCGGGCTTATATACGGTCCCTCCAGGTGAATTCCCAGCAGCCCGGAATCCGCCCTGGTTTCCCTGAACCGGGCCAGCCGGAGCCGGGCCGCTGTCAGCTCTTCCATAGGGGCGCAGACTATGGTGGCCAGTATAGAGGTGCTGCCCCCGGCCTGGTGATACTTCAGGATTCGTTCGATTTCTGCTGGGCCGGCCTGGGTAAAATCGTGGCCCAAAGCCCCGTGCAGGTGCAGGTCGATCAAGCCTGGGGCCAGATAAGCTCCATGCAAATCGATAATTTGCCACTCCGGTTTCCGGGGCAGGTCTTTTCCCACTCCAGCGATTCTGCTCCCTTCAATCACCACGGTTCCGGGAAAGAGTTCCCCGGTTCCGGTAATCACTCGGGCATTGGTAAAAGCGATAGTATCCATATCCGTTTATTTTCGCAGGAAAACCGGTTAAAATAAACCCCTCAAATTATGAACCAACCAGATTACAGCAGAAAAAAACTCTTGATAACCGGTTTGACCGGCAAGATCGGGCATATATTGGCCCCGGTTTTGAGAAAACGGTTCGATCTGGCGGGGATCGTTCATCACCGTCAGGCAGAAACGAAAAGAAACGTTATCTGCCAGGGCAGCTTGACTGATTACGATTTTCTCTCCCGGTTTATCGATCTGGTCGAGCCGGATTTTCTGCTTCATCTGGGAGCGCTCTCCCGGGCGGGGGCCTGCGAGGAATTTCCGGAACTGGCGGAACAGGTGAATGTGGAAGCAACCGCTAATTTAGCCGCCCTGGCCGGGCGGCGGGGAATAAGAATGGTCTTTACCTCCACTGACATGGTCTTTGACGGTAAGAAAGGGGGGTATTCCGAACAGGATAACCCCACGCCTCTTTCCCGGTACGCCAAAACCAAAGTAGCCGCGGAAAAAAGACTGGCGGAAACCGGTCAAAACTTCCTGATCTTACGCCTGGCCTTGAATTACGGCCCCTGCCGGCCGGATAATCCTTCCTTTTTTTACCAGGTTTACCGGAACCTGCTCAATCGGCGGCCGACCACCCTGTTTACCGATGAAATAAGAAATATGCTGTATACCCCGGATCTGGCCCCCCTGATCCAGGAGGCGCTGGAACAGGGAATAACCGGCCTTTATCATGTGGGCGGCCCGCAAGCCGTATCCCGCTATGATTTCGGAAGAGAGCTGTGCCGGCAGCTGGGGGCCGATGAAAAATACCTGATTCCTTCCCCGATAACCGGCCGGCATCGCCCTCCTGATCTTTCCCTGAACCTTGAGAAATTAGGGAAAACCTTTCCCCGAATAAAATTCAAGACTCCAGGAGAAGGAATCGCCGACTTCATAGAAAAAACAGGCGTTACGGCTTCCCTCTCCCCATCGGGGAGAGGGCTGGAGTGAGGGGGAATGAGAAAATGGCAAGTGTGATATACTAATCAGTTGTCCATAAGAGACAAGAGACTTTGCCGGTGTTTCCTTCTCCCCTGGGGGAGAAGGTCAGGATGAGGGGGGCTTTGGCAAAAAGGAGCCTTGATCTGCCGACCTCGCCCCTCACCTCAATCCTCTCCCCGGAGGGGAGAGGAGGTATTGGTGTTTCGGCTTGGGGACAAGCCTAAACACCGAACACCGAGAAAAACCTTGACATGCGGGGTGGGGGT
>JBHHXV010000061.1:0-10376 GCA_046757225.1 bacterium | reverse complement strand
CTCTCTTTCCCTCCCAAACCCTGTATTGGGGTCTGGCCTCTTCCGGCGCATGTCCGGTGATTTCGTAAGCCGCTTCTTTCCCGCCGGAAATAATATCGCTGAAGGTTTCGGCGATGACCCGCCAGCCGAAAGGGGAAGGAAAGACGGTTTTTGCCATGGTTTTCTGCTTCCAATCGGGAATCCCGGTAAACAGAGCGTGCAGATCAGGAATAAAAAGGTTTTTTTTGCCTTTCTGGTACCACCACCCTTGAAGAGAGAACAGGATCAGGTTATTGAATCTGACAATTTTCCGGTCAAACGAAGTTACATTAGCAGGTGGCAGCCGGGGCACAATTATTCCTATCCCGGGGTCGAATTCATGGATCAGCTTAACCATGCCGGAGATTTCCGAAACGGCGAATTTCGTAGTTGTTCCGATTCTCAGGGATTCCCAGGCCCCGCTGAAGATGATTACCCAGCTTCCCCGGGGGGCGTTCGTCATGTGCGTTTTCAGGTTTTTTTCCAGGTCAAGTTTACAGATGTTTAACTTCTGATAAAAAACCGCTGAAATATCAGGGTCATAGCGGGATGCCCCAGAAGGTATCCGATGATTTCCCACAAAGTCGTACTTCCCCGCCCCCAGCAAATCCTGCAGGGGTTTCCGATATCCCCAGCGGTCTTCCTGGTTTTCTCCCCCCAGGTTGTACTGGTCTCCGACAATCAGGATCAGGGGAAGCGGTTTTCTGCCCGGACGCGGCTTATAATACCACCCCCCCGCTCCCGCAAGCATCAGGAAAAATATTGAACCGATGATCAACCGTTTTTTGAACAAAGCTTGTTCTCCCAAAGACTGGTACTTCGCTCGTTCCACGGGGGCTGCCAACCTGCCCGGACCATTGGAACGAATTATGCTCTATATTTGTTTTTGACAAAAACAGGTCGTTAAGCTATATTTAAAGTATACCAGGCTTACAACAGGACTACCAAGGGGCAGAGTTGTCCAAACCGATTTACGGAATAAAAGGGTAGTCCTGTTTTTTTTTATCTGTCAATTGAAAGAAAGTAATCATTTATCCCCTGGGCCAAGGCCTTGGCAGTAAGTCGTTGAAACTTATCGGAGAAGAGCAGCTTTTCCTCTTGAGGGTTGGTAATAAACGCGGTTTCCACCAGGATAGCGGGAGTGAACGGGGATTTCAACACGGCAAAGGGAGCGGAATGAAGCCGGGGATCGACCTTAATGATTGCCTTGTTCTTCCTGAAGCGGTTGATGATCTTATAGCCCAGGGAAATACTGTCGTTTATTACGGCGGTTTGAGACAGGGTCAGCAAAATAGCGTTCAGCTGCCAGTCTTTTTTGGTGATGGGAATTCCGCCGATGAGGTCGGCCCGGTTTTCCCGGACGGCCAGCAGGTGGCTGGCTTTGCTGGACGCCCCTTTCTGGGAAAGAAAATAAACCGATGTCCCTTTTACCCTTCTGTCCGGGTGGGCATTGGCGTGAATACTGACAAACAGGTCGGCCTTCAGCCGGTTGGCTGACATTACCCTGCGCCCCAGAGACACGAAATAATCGCCGGTTCTGGTGAGATGAGGAACGGTTCCCTTCTTTTTCTTGAGCAGGGAAAACAGCTTCCGGGCGATTCCCAGGGAAGCGCTCTTTTCATAATGATTCTTTTTCGCACCCACCGCTCCGCAGTCCTTTCCCCCATGACCGGGATCAATGACCACCACCCGTTTCTTCAATCGACGACGACGGGGCTTGACCCGTCTGGCTTTCTTTTTTCGATGCTTGGAGGCTTTGGCTGCGTAAAGATCGATAACTATCCTGTGAGCTTTTCCTTTGGCGGCGGGCAGGGTGAACAGCTTCGCCCGGGCCGGTTTTTTCAAACCGACCGTAACTCTGACCCCCTTTTTCTTAGTCGATTTCACCCTCAGTTCCCCGGCAAATTTACCGCTGATTTTCAGCCGGCTTTTTCCGGATGAGTTACGGTAGCCGGGAAGGTTAACGGTTAACTGTTTGGAGGAGAGCTTGAACCGGGGAGTTTTTTTTGTTTTTTTCCGGAGATCGAGGACGATTCTGGTCTTGCCGGGATAATTCCAGAACCTGATTTTTTTTATCTGATTGCCGGCCAGCGCCGGCAAGGGAAGGCTCGTAACCAGACCAATAATTACCAGCCAGAAGATCAGCAGGTTGGTTATCTCCCGATGGCGCATAATTTCAAGAAAAACGAAACGTTAATGGGCAATACCGCCTCCTACCTCGCTCGCTTCACGGAGGCTTCTTGTTTTGCCCAGACTATTCGGTTTATGGAAATTCCTATACTGTTAAATCACGACTTATCAGGTTGGGAAGGTATGGGATAACACCTCACCCAGCTTGGAGATCCCTTCTTCAATCTGTTCCTCGGTGGCGGTGGCGAAACTCAAGCGCAGGGCGTTGTCCGCCTGGGACCCGGCATAAAACGCCTTTCCCGGGACAAAGGCCACTCCCTGTTTTACCGCTTCTTTCAGGATTTGGGCGGAAGGCTTCCCCTCCGGAAGAGTCACCCAGATAAAAAGGCCGCCCCCGGGCCTGGTCCAGGAAACCTGGGCGGGAAAATATCTGTCCATGGCCGCCAGCATGGCGTTTCGTTTAATCTTATATCTTTCGCGCAGCATCCGGATATGCGGTTCCAGATAACCTTGAGCACAATATTCATACATTACCTGCTGGGAAAAGGTGTTGGAATGGAGGTCAGAGGCTTGTTTGGCCTGAACCAGTAATTTGATGATTTCCCGGGGGGCGGTGATCCAGGCGACCCGGTGACCGGGAGCGACTATCTTGGAAAAGGTTCCCATCAGCACCGAAGCGGTTTCCCAGGTTTTCACCGGAGGAAGCGCCTCCCCTTCGTAGATCAGCTCGTTATAAGGGTCGTCCTCCAGTATCGGGGTGCCGGTCTCCTGCGAAATCAGAGCCACCGCCTCCCGGCGTTCCCGGGACAAGGTAACCCCGGAAGGATTTTGAAAGTTGGGCAGCAGGTAAAGCAGCTTGGGGTTATGCCTTTTTATCAGGTCGGTCAGGCCATCAAGCATAATTCCTTCGTCATCTATCGGCTGGGAAACGAACCGGGCCTCATAAACCCTGCAGGCCTGTATCATGCCCAGAAAGGTGGGCCGTTCGGTAAGGACAAAGTCTCCCGGGTCAAGAAAGATCTTTCCCATCAGATCGATACCCTGCTGGGAACCGCTGGTGATCAGGATCTCCTCGGGAGAAACCTTAACCCCCCTGGTTTTCAAGCTTTGTGAGAGGTATTCCCGCAAGGGGGGAAAGCCTTCGGTGATGGCGTACTGCAATGAGCTGACCGGAGACCGGGTTAAAACCCGCTCCCCGATCTCCTTTAAAATATCCACCGGGAAATAGCCCGGTTCGGGAACGCCGCCGGCAAAGGAGATCACCTCGCCCTTCTGGGTCAGCTTGAGGATTTCCCGGATAATGGAGCTTTCCATGCCGCCGGTACGGACGGCAAAACGCGGCTGCTTACTATTCATGATATATTCCCTTAATTTTACTGCCTTTACATTTTAACACATAAAGATAGCTTTAAAAAGGGGATGCGCCTATTTTAGGGGCGTACTGGGAGACCTTTATATGGCAGACCGTGCAAACATCCTTACCGGAAAAGCGCAGCCAGTTCGGATTTCTGGCCCTCACCCATTTCCTGGCCCGGGACCTGATTATTCCCGGCTGGTGGGTGTTATGGCAGGAGGGGCAGAGAATTTTTCCCTGCTTCAGGGGCAGCAGGGCTTCCTTCCTTTGCTTACGGAGGTTTTTCATCAGCTTATCGGTCATGATCAGACCGAAGTGGGTATTGCCTCCGGGGTGGTTCTTTTTATGGCCCGTATGGCAACCGAGGCAGTAAAACTCCAGTTTGGCCCGTAAAAAGTAGTCCTTTTCCTTCAATATATGCCTGCGCCGATTGGGAATCCTGTAATGGCAGAGGGCGCAGTTCTCTTTGTTGATCCGGCCGTTTTTGAGCAATTGATGGACATGCGGGTTGAAGGCCGGGGAATCTGATTTTTTATGGCAGTTGAAGCAGACATTGTGCTGAGTGAAAAGAGAGGATTTAATCCAGCCTGTTTTCCGGCCGAGCTGTTTTTCCCTGGTTTCCCGCAAGTTTCCCTTATTTGAAGACCCGTCTTTCAGGTGGTCGACCATCTGGGTGGGCGGCCCGCCGATGATCAAGTCACCGCCCTTGGTTTTGACCCGGGGGGTCACAGTAATGGCGTCCTTGTATGAGACCATGTACCAATCCCTGATAAAATAACGATTCCGGTTGCGCTCTCCGGCCCGCAGGGCGGTCTGCTTGTTCAGATCGTGACAGGTTATACAGACAATGGTGTTGTTCTTTCCCAGGGGGACTTCTGCCGAAATCCCCATTTTTTTCCTGTCTACCACCGTGCCGGATGGATGAATTTGAAATAAACCCTCTTTGTGACAACTGGCCGTGCAATCGGTTAATTTCAGGGAATCGGCTTTCCAGTGGGGATTACCGGGGAGAATTCCCTGGTTCTTTCTAAGCCTGAGCCGGTCCTTGTGATAAAAACTGAACTTGTAAAGGGCCTTCTCCCGGTGGCAGTCGGCGCAGAAGTTTTCCGCTATGCCGCTCTTTAAAAAACTGGTTTTTCCGGCTGACCCGTCTCCTCCTTTCTTTTCCTCTTTCGCTGACCGGATATGGGGGTCATGGCAGGTGGCGCAGGCGATGTTTCCCTGGGGAGAAACCTGGCCGGAAGGAAGGTAGACCGGGTATTTAGGGGCCGCCCCGGCCAGGATTTCCCTGACTGCCATGTTGACGGTTTTTTTCCGGTATTCATATTTATAATAAGCGAATTTAGGATTCTCCAGGATGGTGGCGGCTTCTTTCAAATAATACAAGGGGGAATAATAATGCAATCCGGCCTCCGGCTGCCGCTCAGCCGCCCATCCGCCTTCCCGGTGACAACTGGTGCATACCTGGACGGGACGGTTGTCCTTTATTCTGTATCCTTCCAGCCAGGCGGGCAGAAAACTGGGGCCGAACTCCCGGGACCAGAGCTTATACCGGTCATAGCTGTTGTGAGCCACATGGCAGGCGCTGCACACCCCGGCCTGCTCTACGGTCTTGCCCCTGAAGTTTTTGGCCGTGGGGGCGGTAACACTCAGATCATGCTTGGTGCCCACCACTTTCCCGGTCTGGAAATGGCAGTTCAGGCAGAGTTCCGGTTTCGGGGCGTTCGGTAACCTGAGAAAACTGGACCAGGCGTTTCCTTCCTCATCCATGCCTTTACCCGGCTCGAATTTCCTGGGATTCCATTGATGAACATTGTGACAGGTGGGACAGAACACCCTTCCTGACTTGAAATTCCTCTTTCCTTCCTGGGTATAGAGGGGGTATGAACTGAGCAACACCAGTTTGTTCAGCTCCCGGGTCAGGCTTGAGGGTTCCCCGGATTCAGCCTCTCTATCTTTCTGTTCCGCCGCTCCCGTCTCGCCCAGGGTCTCCAGAAAATAACGGCTTTTAACGTTTATCGGGTGGCTTTTAAAACCGATGGTTTTGGTCCAGGCCGCCTTATCGTCATCATGGCAGCTTTTACACAGGCCGTTGTAAATATTCCAGCCCCCGGCCAGCTTTCTTTCCCGTTCAATACTTTTAATTTTAAGGGCAAGCGCTTCCGAAGCTTTTTTCAAGGATTTCAACTCCACCTGCAAGGTATTATAGCGTTCGATCTCAAAGCGCTTCTTTTTCTTTTTGGGAGCCAGCACCACCCCTCTTTTTTTTAAAATTCTGGTCAGGGAAGTTATCTGGCTTTGATATGACCGGTTGATAATTTTTTTCTGCGAAAGAGACAGGTTCCGGTCTTTATGGAGCTTCTTTTGTTTAACCTTTAGCAACAGGAGCTTTTTCTTGAGCCTGATGAGGCTTCTTCTGGTCTTTCCCGGGCGTTTCGGGGCCAGTTTGTTTTTCAGCTCCTTTCTTTCAACCGATTTAAACCTGATCTCCCGACGTAATTCTTTTAACCGTTTCCGGCTCTCTTCCAACTCTTGGATTTTTTCCCGGAAAGGGCTTTCCTTGCTCCAGAGGGCAAAGCTTTCCGCCGCATTATGAACTGAATGACAGCTTCCGCAAACCCCGCTCTCCTCTGCGGTTTTTCCCTGGTAATTGGTCTCATCGGCGGCGGTTACTCTCAGATCATGGTCAGTCCCCACCACAAAAGACTTGTCCCGGTGACATTCCCGGCACAGCCTGTATCCTTCGGTATTGGAAATCTTGAGGAAACCGCCGTTTTTATCCGGTTTTCCCGCCGGGCTCCATTTATGCGTGTCATGGCAGGAGGAACAGAAGATTTTTCCCTGCGACTTCTCTGAATAATCTTTCTGGATTTCCTCCCTGAGGTCTTCATCCAGAATTCCATCCAATTCGAAATCAGAAATATCATCGATCTCCGAAGGGGTAATAATCAATTTCAAAAATTTATTCCTTACCTTGCGGGATCTCTTTACCAGCCGCTTCCACCGGTTTTTTGCCGCGGTATTCTTTTCCAACAGGTTAAAGTAACTCTTACGGTAATCCGGCTCATTGTTCGGCTTTAAAAAAAGGCTTTCGTCCCCAGCCGAAGCTCTCGCAAACCTGAAAGCCCTCGGATTCAGGGAAACGATCATCTCTTTCAATTCCAGACTCTTCTGTTTAACCGTATGATAATCGCGGGACAGGGAAAGCAGTTCTTCGGCGGCCAGCTTGATCTCATCTTTATAAGAGACCAGGTCGGTTTCCCTTTCCTTGAGTTTCCTGTGATCGTCCTTTTGGGCTTCCTTAAGGCCGGTGAGTCCTTTTCTCAGCTTTTCTTCGTTTTTCCTGACAGGCAGCAACTGCTTCCGAAGCTCTTTGAGATCAAATCTCTTGGTTGAAGTGATAAACGCCCGCTTTTTCCCCCTTCTGAAAGCTTCCCCTCTGCCGCCTTTTCTGTTATTATATTTCTGTTGAGCCTTGTTGACGTTTTCCCGCTCCTCTTCTCTTTTAAGGGCCCTCTCTTTCCGCTCCAGTTCTTTTTTAACCTTACTGTATTTTTTACTGAGCGTAACTATTCTTCTGGCGGATTTTTCCGTCCTTTCCCCGAGCAGCCTGATATCTTTTTCCGCGGCCGCAATCTGATCTCTCAGTCTCTCTTTTTTATCCAGTTTGGCGACAATCTGCTCCCTTCCCCGGGTCATCTCCTCTCTGAAATCCAGGTAAAGCCCCTTCAGATTCCTGAATCTTTCGGTCAGTTCCGAAGTTTCTTTATAATGTTCCCTTCCCTTGCTCTTCTCTATGCTGCGCTGCACCGAAACAGCCTGAGTCCGCCTGTTCTCCGGGGAATTGAGCGGCTTGTACCGGTTATCGTAAATATTCAGAGAAGTCTCTTCAAGGTCGTCCAATACCCGGAAAACGGGAATGCCGACCGGATGAGAATGCCGGCCGGTCAATTTTCCCTGAGCGATTTTTCCCTGGCTATGACAACCATTGCATATCTTGGAAATCAGATCGTCCCCGTCGCCGATGGTATAGTTCCACAGCATAAACCTGGTTAATCCGTTGTGCACCCCGTGGCAGCTTCCGCACAGGCCCGACTGTTTCGGGGTTCTTCCCTGCAGGTTGGTGGAATCCGGCGCGCTGAGGCTAAGATCGTGAGAGGTGCCGCGGACCCAGGAGGCTTCCTTATGACAGTTTACACATAAAGGGTTCCGGGAGTCGCTGGATGAAAGGCGGAGAAAGCTGTTGGTTAAGTCCCCTTCCCGGGGAGGGTTGACCACCGCCCCTGATTTGGGATTCCATCGATGGACATCGTGACAGGAATTGCACATGACCATTCCCTGGGGATCTTTGGTAAGATCCTCGTTAAAAAGAGGCAGATCCGTACTGGCGCTGGAACCGAGCTTGAGAATACTGACATCAACCGGATGGGTAATCCTCCCCACCTGTTTGTTTCCGGCGATCATCCCCGGGGAATGGCAGGATGAGCATATTTGGGTGATCTTGTTTTTTCCTGGCCCCAGCTGCCGGATCCAGAGCTTCACCCCCGCCGCATTGTGGACCCCGTGGCAATAATCGCAGGTTCCTCTTTCCCCGGCGGCGGGAAGCGGTTTCTTAGAGATTATCCTGGGCACCGGCTTTGAACTGTTCTTATAGATATCCCCGGTAAAATCATGGCTGGTATTGCTTATATACGAGGGAGTGATATGGCATTCAAAACAGAGGGAGGATTTGTAATTCGACTTTCTCAGGAAGCTGTTGCTGCTGTCCGCTCTGGCGGTTTTTCCTTTGTCCTTAGAGACGGGTGACCATCTATGGACGTCATGACAGGTGGCGCAGGTAACCAGGCCGCCGGCCGTGCGGTTTCCCTGTTTTGAATATCCGGGCAGGCTGGTGTAATTGCTGTCTGCCGAGCTCAAGGGAACGGAAGTGGGATGGGTGAATTTTCCCACCTGGGCTTTTTCCACTGCCTGTCCCTGGTAATGGCAGCTTTCGCAGAGCATTTTTATGGGGTCACCCGGGATTTTCCGGGCGAACTTCAAGGCCCACATGCCGGCTCCGGTTCCCCGGTGAACCAGATGGCAGGGGGAACATTTTCCTCCCTCGGCCGCTCTCATGCCCCGGATGCTTTTCAAATCGGGCAGGCTTTCCTGAATGTCATGCCTGGTGCCGACAATATTCTCAAATATTTCCCGATGGCAGTTTTTACAGAGAATATCGTTTTTATTGGTGGATACCAGCAGGTTCTTCCCGACGGGAGCGCCATGAACCAGGTGGCAGCTGCTGCAGAGAAGCTGATTGTCCGTTCCCATTCTTTTGATGCTCTTGAAAGCGATCATCTGGGAAAGCACACCGGAACTGGGAACGATGTTGATCGGGTGAGTCCCCTTTTTGCTGGTTTGTTCCCGGTTATCGCCATACATCGGCGCATGGCAGACTCCGCACAGCTGCCCACGCGAATTGTTCATTATCAACAATCGATCGCTTTTCGCCCGGTGCACGCTGTGGCAGGTTTCACAGATAACCTCGTCCTTGCGGGCTCCCATTTTCCCACCCGCTTTTAAAATATGTTTGGGAAACCGGCTCATTCTGACCCCCACCGGATGGCTGTAAAAAGAGCTCTTGCCTTTCAGTTCTGTTTTTTCTTTTTTTAACGGAACATCTTCAATCAGCATTTCATAGCCATGGCTTTCCTCCACCCTGGTGTCCGGCGAACTCATCTGCCGAAAGTGACATTGCCTGCACATAGAAGAATTGTCGTTTTGCCCGCGAAGGGGAAGCCCGGATTCTTCCGAATCCGAATCGAGCTGATATATGACAGGTACATGACAGGTGCCGCAGACCATCCGGCCCCTTTCATCCAGAGGATACTGGTCCGGTATATGAATTCTGATTGAGGGCACCACATCCACCGGATGGCCGTGCTTTTGCCACTTTTTACAGCCATTGCTGTTGATCAGTTTCTCCTCGGGATGGCAGAGCAAACAGACTTTATTGGTGGAATAATCGGTGGCAGCGGGCAGGGAAGAGGGTATCAACAGAAAGACAACCCATATGGTTATTCGAATCAGCGGAAGTATGGTAAAATTGTTTTTAGTTGACACGACACTTATTGACATAATAATACGAACCCGCTTAATAGTAAAGGAGCTTTCCCCTTGGAAGAGAAATACCGATCAGTAAAACCGGGAGATATTGTTACCTTGAGCGATTTCCAGACGGAAATGGATTTCGGCGGACCAACCGACTTTGAAATCGTGAGAAAACGGCATTACACCCATAAACTGTTTGAGATGATCTGCTGCGACCTGGAGAACGAGCAGGCGGGCCTGATGCTGATGATCAAGGAGGTTGACCGGGTTTGTGAACTGAGGGTTTACGTGCTGGATCACGAGGGAACCAAGAAGGAACTGAAAGAAGACGGCTGGGAACATTGGGAGGAAGACGGAGACCGGCTTTTTCCCGCCTTTTCCGCCGAGATCCCGGCTGATGAGTCTCTGGAAGAGGGGCAAAAGAAAGAAGATGGGTTTCTTACCGTCACTTTCCGGCAGAAATCGTTCGGGGCCTTTTATGATGTGGCCGTTTGCGATATAACCGGGGATGAAGATCGGGATAACCAGGACTCCGAAAGGATCACCACGGTTGGTGAATATGTTACTGACCAGGAAGTGATGAACCCGGAAGCGTTTATCGAGTGGAGCGGAGATTATGAGGGAGGCTGGGTGGAAGTCTATTACGGAGCCCAGGTCCAACCCTCTCACCTGGAGATTTTTTCTGTTTCAAACTTTTCATGACGGGCCTTTCGTCACCCTGTCCTGATGAAAAAGCTGGTTGTCCCCCAGGAAAGGGGTTGCTCCACTTCGGTATTTTCACGGT
>JBHHXV010000060.1:0-10545 GCA_046757225.1 bacterium | reverse complement strand
GGCGGTTACTTCTCCTTCTATATCGACCTTGAAGGTGGGATACTGTTTCCAGTCGGAATCATCCCCGTCCAGAACGGGCCGGGAGGAAAGTTTCACCAGTTTAAAATCTGGTATTTTCTCCTGGGCCGAAGCGCTCAAGAAAGAGACTGCCACCAGAAAAACTGTCAAGCCGACCAAACCGAATTTTTTTTTCATCATTAACTGCTCCTGATTGATAAACTCCTTTTCCTGCAACTATGATACCACAAGAAAGTCCTTTTGTATTTTGCCAATTGATAGTATTATAATTTAACAGGTATTATTAGCTGATAAACAAGGATAACTCTTTAAATTTAGGGTCTGATTGGAAGTTTTCCAGTTACATATTGAATCCGTCGGGAGCTATCAGGAGCGCACATACAAGCTGACTCTCAAACAGGGAGAGTTTGCGTTAGCTGTCAAAGAGGTCGCTGTTTCTTTGGATGACCTGCTGTTTAATGAAATAGCAGGTATGAGAGGGGTGTCCCGGCTCCGGAAGGAGCGCCGGGACACCCGGGCGGCTCTTGCGGAGTGCGGAAACTACTTGTTCGATCAATTTCTATCCAGAGAGATCTATGACAAACTGTCCAGAAGCAAGCAGGCCTTCGTTCAAATAATTAACGAGAGTTCAGACCCCAAACTGGCTCAAATACCATGGGATATCGCCGCCCTTAACGGCAGCCCCTTAATAAGCAAGAAGGTGGTTTTCTCTGCCTCCCCTTCCTCTTCTCCCGAAATTCCCCAGACCATTAAACGGCAGTTACGAGTTCTGCTGGTCGGATGTCTGCCTGAAGGGATGCCGCCCTTTTCCCTGGAAAAAGCGGTCAGCCATTTGAAAAAAACCCTGGGAAATTTCCCGTTAAAAGTGGAGCTCTTGATTGACGTGGCGATGTACGGTTGCACGAAAGAGCATCTGGCTTTTCTTTTACAACGAGCCGGTGGGTATCATATTATTCATTACCTGGGTTACGGAGGTAAAAGCAAGCTGCTGCTTGAGGCTCCGGACGGTTCCCCCACTCCTTTTTACGGTGAGGAATTGGTGGAAATGCTGGAAAAAGTCCCCCAGAAACCGTTGCTGCTGTTCCTGGATTCCCGGTTGCCGGATTCTCTGTCGGATTATCCGTCTTACCAGTCCTTGAAAGGGGGCAGAGACGGGGGATTGAGGCTTACTGACTGTATCGGCTTCGCCCAGGAGATAATGAACGGCGGCCAGGCGGCAGCGGTTGTTTCCATGCGGCAGCAGGTAACCGACGCCTTTGCCGAAGAATTTATAAACGAATTATATTACCGCCTGTTGCAGCACAATCTCTCTCTGGCGGAATCCTTTAATTACGCGCAGATAAGCGGTCTGGCCAATTTCGCTTCCCAGTGGTATGTGCCGGCCCTGGCGGCCGGAGAATCGGCAAACCAATACCTGGAAATGGAAAAGGGCGAAGAAGAAACGGGAAACAAAATACGTTTTAATGATCAGGAACATACCAGAGTAATAGAAGCGGACAGCTTTGTCGGCAGGCATAAGGAGCTCTCTCTGGTTTCCAGGGAGTTTATCTTTGGAGATAAGAACCCGCTGCTCATAAACGGTGTTCAGGGAGCGGGGAAAACCGCCCTGGCCGCCAGGATCTGTTACCTGTGGAAAACCGAGTTTGCCGGGGTGTTCATCCATCACTTTTCATCCTCCCGGTGGTTGATCGATTTCTGGGACAGCCTGGTGGATTTCTGTTTTCACAACCACCTTTCAATCGATATTAGGGAAAGCAGCCACCCTTTCAAAAGGTACCGGGATCTCTCAAAGCAGTTGATAAAATTAGTCAAGCACGAAAGATTCCTGTTTGTTTTCGATAATATGCGCCTTTTTTCCGAAGCAATGAGGCCTGAAGGGAAAGGGGAAGAACCGGGTCTTTACATTCCTTCCCTTGTCGATTCATTAATTAAAGAAACATCTAACCGGGTGATCCTGGTGGATCAAAACCCGGCTGAACTTGAGAACTGCCCCGGAATCATGACAATTAACCTGGGCGGTTTATTAAAAAGGGAGGTTAAAGTTCCCCGGGGGTTACTTGACGCCTTTCCTGAAGAGACACAGGAAAAACCTGTCACAACCAGAAAACTCCCGAAAAAACATCAGCCAAAGGAAGATGACTTTTATCAGGCGATAGCCGGTCTGCCTTTATTAGTGAAGATTTTCAATCATCTGCCGGATAAAATAAATCCGGCAGACATCATAAATGATCTCAAGAAGGTATCCCGAAAAGAGTATCCCGATGAGACCGGTTATCACACCTCACTGATAAACGAAACCTTGAAATCGCTGTATGCCGGATTGTCCCCTGACCAGAAGATGCTCTCTACGGTTTTTTCCCCGTATAACCGGGAGCTTCCCCTTTATCTGGTATTGAAGGTGATGGGAGTTTCCGAATTTAAAGAGATAAACGGTTTTTACGACCTGTTTTCCCTGGGGCTGATGGAGGTTTCCCCTTCCGATCATCCTACCTTGGAACCCACGGTCTGTCTGCATAACGCCTACAGGGATTTCCTGAATCAACACCCGGAAGCAACCACCGCGCTCTTTTCTCAGGAGATAGAAATGTATCTCCGGAAATTCGGAGCCGGTTTCAGTGAGCTGGCCGAGTGGCTCAAAACCAATTCGGTCAGGAAAAACATCCTGGATACGTACCTGAACTCCTGGGAATATCTGCTGGCCGGAAACGACCTGGATAAAGCGGTAAGCCTCATCGAACCCATTAAAGAGCTTATGTTGAAGGAGGGGTTTATACCGGAGCTGAAAGAGCTTCTGACCCAGGCCCTGGAAAAAGACCACCGGACGGAAAACCAGATCAGGTATATACGTACGATCGCCGATTTGTATTCGAGAGAAGGGGTTCTGGCCGAAGCGCTGGCAAAATACGAAGAAAGCCTAAAACTCAACCGGCTGCAGAACGATAACTCTGGTATTGCCGCTGACCTGCTTCAGATCGGAGCGATAAAGATCAGGAACAAGTTGTTTGTAGAGGCGCAACAGCCTCTGAAAGAAAGCCTGGCTCTCTTGCGTGAATTGAAGGATCAGCCGGAGCGGCTGGCTTCAGTGCTGTCGGAACTGGGCGAATCATACAGGGGGATCAACGATCTCCAGACCGCCCTGGACCTGATTTCTGAATCAGCCAAAATCAACCAGGAGCATGAATTCACCGGCGCTTATGTAAAAAATATCCATCAACTGGCTGATATTCTGCTTGTTCTGGAGAAGTACCCCGATGCCCTGGACCTGCTGGGGCAGGCCTTGATTATAGAGCGTAAACTGAAAAACAAGCCGGGAATCTGTGAGGTTTTAAGAAAGCAGGCGGAAATAGAGCATAAGCAGGGTAATCTTCCCCAGGCCCTGGACCTGCTTAATCAGGTGCTCAATTATAAGACCTTATTAAAGAGGCAGCAGGGAGTGGCCAGTACCTTGCTGGAAATAGGGGCGATAAAAAGGGAGCAGGAAGCTACCGCCGAAAGCCGGAAACTGATTGAGCAGGGTTTGGAGATTTCCCGCCGGCTTCAGTGGGAGGAAGGGTTGGCCAAAGGTTTCCACCAGGCTGGGCTGAACTTCGACCTGGACGGCCATTACAATGAAGCCGTAATGAACCTGGAGCGCTCCCTGAAAATTTATCAGAAGCTTGATCTCCGGCCGAAGATATGCGAGATATCCCTGAAACTGGCGGAAATTAATGAAGGTTTATCTGATTACAGCCGGGCTTTGGAATTATGTCAACAGGCGATGGAGATCCGGGAGAAGCGGGGAGATGTGGCGGAAGTGGCCGAGATAGTGTTCAAGTGCGCTGACATCCACTACCTGAAGAAGAATTACCAGCAGGCCTCGGAAAACTATGAGCGATGCCTGGAGGCTTTTCGCCACCAGAATAATCTTTCCCGGGTGGCGGACGCTTATCATCAACTGGCCACGGTTGCGCAGGCAATGGGGCATTCCAGCGAGGCCCTGAAATATTACCGACAATGTCTGGAAACTCACGAGCAGATGAAAAACCAGGTGGGAGTAGCCCTGAGCCTGGCCCAGATGGGGCGGATTATGGAAAGGGAGGGAAAGCTTTGCCAGGCGATCGGCAAATACGCCTCCAGCCTGGCTATCCTTCGCCACCTGGAAAACGAATACGTGCAACTGGCGGCGGAAGACCTGGCCAGTCTGAAAAAGCAGATGCCAGAGGCGGAATTCAAATGGTGCGTCACCGCCGGGCTGGAAGAGCACACCCAGTATTTAACCGATATCGAAATCAAGGGTCGCGACTTCTAGCCAGTCAGCGCTATATCGATCTTGTAAGATCGATAAGATTTTAGATAGATTGTCTTCCTTCCAGGGCCTTGGTAATGGTAAGCTCGTCGGCGAATTCCAATTCGCCGCCCATGGGGATTCCCCTGGCTATTCTGGTTATCTTCACCCCCAGGGGTTTCAACTGCTGGGAGAGATAGACGGCGGTAGCCTCACCTTCCAGGGTCGGGCTGGTGGCTAAAATCACCTCTTTTATCACACCGGTTTTGACCCTCTTGATAATACTGCTTATTCTCAGGTCTTCCGGAGTTATGTTGTCCAGGGGGGAAAGGCGGCCCATCAGGATATGATATATTCCCTTGAATCCCCCGCTTTTCTCTATGGCCAGCTGGTCTTTGGGCTCTTCCACCACGCAGAGTTGAGCCCGGTCGCGCCTGGTGTCCGAACAAACCGCGCAGGGGTCTGTTTCCGTCAGATTGCCGCAGCCGGAACAGTATCCCACTTTTGCTTTCAGGTCGGAGATCGCCTGGCAGAGGTTATCGGTTTCGCGAGCCGGGATTCTCATCAGGTATAAAGCCAGCCGCCCGGCGGTCCGGGCGCCGATTCCCGGCATTTTCCTGAATTCGTAAATTACCCGGTTAAGAGCGTCGCTCGGCATTTATTCTATATTCTGAACCTGCTCACGGATCATTTCCGTCTCGTTTTTCAGCTCGATTACCAGCCTGGCTATATCGAGATGGTTGCTTTTGGAGCCGATGGTATTAATTTCCCGGTTTATCTCCTGTAAAATAAAGTCCAGTTTTTTACCGATTCCCTTTTCTTTTTTCAACTGAAGCCACTGAGTCAACTGGCGCAAATGGCTTTTCAGCCTAGCGGTCTCCTCGGTTACATCGGCCTTTTCGGCCAGAATGGCGATTTCATGAATCAATCTGTACTCATCGATAGTAATCTTCTCTCCCAACATACCGATGATTCTGGATTCCAGGCGCCGGCGGTATTCCTTGGCTTCTTCCGGCAGCAGTTCGATCAACCGGGAAAGATACTTCTGAATGTTATCCAGGTGTATTTTGAGCTGTTTGGAAATCTCTTTTCCCTCTTCGGCCCGCATGGAAATAAGGGATTTCAACGCTTAATCCAGCGATTTCTTGGCCAGCAGCGAGAGGCTTTGGGTTGCCGCGAAACCTTTCCTTTCCACCTCAAAAACATTTAACGTTTTAAGCAGAGGCTCCAGAGAAAGGTCTTGAGCAAGCAGACAATCATTTTTTAATTCTTCCAGGGCGTTTTGCAGCTTTATCGCCAGATCCCGGTTATATATAACCTGATAACTGTCTACACTCGTCCTGGTAATGGAAAGGGTTAAATCCACATGTCCCCGCTTTACCTGAGGAGCGATCTGCTGGCGCAGGACATTTTCCAGAAACGAATATTCCCGGTTTAAATGTATTTTCAGGTCCAGGAAACGATGGTTGGTGGATTTGATCTCGGTAATAACCATGAGATCCTGATCTCCGGCCGTTCCCTTGCCGTAGCCGGTCATGCTGTATATCACTGGTTTCCTCTCTTATTAAAATTACCGTAGCAATATTTTACGCCATCTTTGAGTTCAGATCAATTAATAAAAAGTGTATTTAAAGAGGATTGTTTCCGGAAACTTGAAGGACCAGTTTGCGGGTTCTGGGGCGGTTGTCAAAATCCAGCAGAACTATCTGCTGCCAGGTTCCCAGGCATATTTGTCCTTCAAAGACCGGCACAACTAAAGAAGGGCCCAACAGCGCCGCCCTCACATGAGCGTATCCGTTTCCATCTCCCCAGCGGGCATTGTGCCGGTAATGCCCGCTTTCGGGAGCAATACGGTTGATCGCCTCTTTCAGGTCATCTACTACGCCGCTTTCATATTCAATAGTGGTAACAGAAGCAGTGGAGCCAGGCACGAAGATTATTACGCTGCCTTCGGAAACTCCTGTTTCAGTTACCTTCTCTTTAACTTTCTGGGTAATGTCTATTATATCGGTGTCTCCGGTTGTGGAAAAAGTAACAAAAACATTAGCGGTAATCATGGTTTTCCTTCCTTGGGGTTGTTAATTCAAACGAAATATTGTAAACTTCCAGATTGCGGTCTGCGGTTGCTTGAGTGGGCCTGCCAGAATAGTTTAATACAGTTTTTGTTAATAAGAAAGGTATGTGAGATTGAATACTTTCTATCGGAATTTGGCTTTGTGGCTGGTGATCGGGGTGGTAATGGTCATGTTGTTCAAGATGTTCGCCCCACCTGTCACTTCAAATAAGGAGGTGGTTTTCAGCGACTTTCTGGATATGGTGGAAAAAGGGAAAGTGGCTGAGGTCGCGGTCAGGGAGAACGAGGTAAGCGGCCTCTACCAGGACGGCCGGACTTTTAAGGTTTATGTGCCTAATAATTCAAATTTTCTGCCGATCCTGCGTAAAAGCAAGGTACGGATCAGCGCTCATCCCCCGGAAGAGTCTCCCTGGTATGTGGGTATGCTGGTTTCCTGGCTGCCGATCCTGCTGTTTTTCGGCGTTTGGTTTTACCTGATGCGGCAAATGCAGGGCGGTGGGGGAAAAGCCCTTTCCTTTGGTAAAAGCAGAGCGAAAATGACCCCGGCTGACGCCAAGCACAAGGTGACTTTCAACGATGTAGCCGGAATCAATGAAGCAAAAGAGGAACTGGAAGAAATAATCAATTTTCTGAAGGATCCCCCTAAATTTCAACGATTGGGAGGCAAGATACCAAAAGGGGTTATGCTGGTGGGACCTCCGGGTACGGGAAAGACTCTCTTGGCCCGGGCAATTGCCGGCGAGGCTGAGGTGCCCTTTTTTAATATCAGCGGCTCCGATTTTGTGGAAATGTTTGTGGGAGTGGGAGCTTCCCGGGTTCGCGACCTCTTTGAACAGGGCAAGAAGAATGCGCCCTGCATCATCTTTATTGATGAAATAGACGCGGTTGGTCGCCATCGGGGCGCCGGTATGGGCGGCGGTCACGATGAGCGGGAACAGACCCTGAACCAGATGCTGGTGGAGTTGGACGGTTTCGAGTCTTCAGAAGGGGTTATTATCATCGCCGCCACCAACCGTCCTGATGTGCTTGACCCCGCTTTGCTCAGGCCGGGCCGGTTTGATCGTCAAGTGGTGGTATCCTCTCCTGATATAAAAGGGAGGGAGGGAATACTGGAGGTACACGCCGCCAAGGTTCCTATTGAAGATAATGTGGATTTGAAGACAGTAGCCCGGGGAACCCCCGGTTTTTCGGGAGCAGATCTGGCTAACCTGGTCAATGAAGCGGCTCTCCTGGCCGCCCGCTACGATAAGGAAAAGGTCAGCATGGCAGATTTTGAAAAAGCTAAAGACAAAGTGCTGATGGGGGTTGAGCGGAGAAGTATGGTTATCAGCGAAGATGAAAAGCGGAATACCGCTTACCATGAAGCCGGCCATGCTCTGGTGGCTAAAACGGTTCCGAATGCCGACCCGCTTCACAAGGTGACTATTATTCCCAGAGGGCGGGCCCTGGGGGTAACCATGCAGCTGCCGATAGATGAGAAGCATACCTATCCGAGAGATTTTCTGTTTGATAATATTGCTATTCTCATGGGAGGCCGGGCTGCGGAAGAGGTGGTGCTGGAGGATATCCGCACCGGGGCCGGCAATGACATTGAGCGGGCTACTGATCTGGCGCATAAGATGGTTTGCGAGTGGGGGATGAGCGATGAGCTGGGGCCCCTGACTTTCGGTAAGAATGACAATCAGGTCTTTCTGGGACGGGATTTCGGCCATATAAGGGAGTACAGCGAAAAAACCGCTGTCATGATCGATACTGAAGTGCGGCGGATAGTAGGCGAAGCGCACCAGAAGGCCAAGGATATATTGAAATCCCGGCTGGACAGACTTCATGCCCTGGCTAAAGCCTTGCTGGAAAAAGAAGTCCTGGATGCCGATGAAATAGAAGAGATAATAAAATCCGGTTCTACTCCGGCTCCGGAGATGGCCTGAGTTTCTGATTACCAATGCTTGTTAACAAATCCTCGAAACTGTTAATGGGTATTCTCAATGTCACTCCTGATTCTTTTTCTGACGGGGGAAGGTATCTCAAGCCTTCCTGGGCCGTTTCTCAGGCCTGGAAAATGGCTGAGGAGGGTGCTGACCTGATCGATATAGGGGGGGAATCCTCCCGTCCCGGCGCGGAACCGGTGGACCAATCAGTGGAGATAGAGCGGATTATTCCAGTGATAAAGACATTGGTAGCCGGGGGATTTTCCCTTCCGATCTCAGTAGACAGTTACAAACCGGAAGTGGTTGGGCCGGCCCTGGACTGCGGAGCCGGAATGGTAAATGATATAACCGCTTTGAGAAACGGACCGGAACTGGCGGCATTGGCGGTTCGGTATAAGGTACCGTTAATCATCATGCATATGCGGGGAATCCCCCGGAATATGCAGCAATCTCTTTCCCCCGAAAGCTCTTTGGTGGAAGAAATCCTTGAGTTTTTTAAAGAAGCGGCAGCCAAAGCTGAAGCGGCGGGGCTGGAAGATATCATCATCGACCCGGGAATAGGTTTCGGTAAAACCCTCCGCCAGAACCTGGGAATTCTCCGGGATCTGGATAGGTTTGAAGTGCTCGGTTATCCCCTGTTAATAGGCGTCTCGCGTAAATCCTTTATCGGAACCGTTCTCGATCTGCCGGTAACCCAGCGGGATGTGGGAACCATGGCCACCGTATCTCAGGCTTTTCTGAAGGGAGCCAATGTTTTCAGGGTTCATAACGTAAAGATGGCCAGACAAACTCTCGATATGCTGAAAGCGGTAAATTATTCAAGTTAAATTGAAAAATTGTTGTCGCCTTTGGCGACCTGATTTAAAACTTGGCTATGAATTTTAGCGACTTATTGGTAGAGATAAAGCCGCAGGATATTATAGATATCTTGATCGTGGCCTTTGTTATCTACCGCCTTTTCCTGCTGATCAAGGGCACCAAAGCGGTTCAGATGATAGTGGGACTGTTTGTGATGATGGTGGTCTTCACTTTTTCCCAGTGGGTGGGATTCAGGACCACCAAATGGATTTTGCAGAATTTCTGGACCATCGGCGTGCTGGCCACTATTGTTTTATTTCAGCCGGAGTTGCGCCGGGTGCTGGCCCAGGTGGGGAACCAGTCATGGTTTGAAAGAAGCCGGCAGATGGCTCAAGCTGATCTCATAGACCGGATTGTCCGCTCCTGCCTGTCCTTGTCCAGCCGCCGGGTAGGAGCCCTTATTGTCTTCGAGCGGGAAACCGCTTTGGATGATTACATAGATGCCGGGACTGATATTGATGCGGTGGTCTCCAGGGAATTGATGACCTCGATTTTCAACACTGCTTCTCCCCTTCACGACGGAGCCGTCATTATCAGACACGGCCGGGTGGCCAAGGCCGGCAGTTTCCTGCCGCTTTCTTTCAGCTCGGAAATCAACAAGGAACTGGGAACCAGGCACCGGTCGGGTATGGGGATTACTGAAGAGACAGACGCCCTGGTAGTGATCGTTTCCGAAGAAACAGGCGCCATTTCCATGGCGCTGCACGGGGAGCTTACCATCAATCTCGATGCGGTTAAATTCCGGGCGGCCCTGGAAAAATACCTTATCCATCCGGAAATAAACGAAACCTTCTTTTCTAAATTATTACATTCTTTTTCTTCAACATAATTTCCCGAATAATTCGTAGTAACAACCATACAGGATTCAGGTGTTAAACAATCTTTTTATTAAAATATTATCATTGCTTCTCGCCTGTATTTTATGGTTTTTCGTAGTGGTGGAGAATAAACCTGAAACCAACTTTCAGGTACCGCTGCAAGCAGCCAATCTTGACAGGGAACTGGGACTGGCTACTAATATCAGGGATTACCAGATCGATATCAAGCTTAAAGGCCCGGAATCGATTCTTCGAGGACTGACCGCTCAGCAATTAAAAATGTCTCTTGATTTGAGTGGAGCCAAAGAGGGAAACCGCTATTTTACTCTGACCGCTCAGGACGTTACCGTCCCTAAACATGTTCAGGTGGTGCGTATAGCCCCCAGCGAGGTTCATCTGATTATAGAGCCGATCGTTCAGAGAATCGTTCCGGTAGAGCCGGTAATACTGGGAATTCCGGCCCAGGGATACCATCTTGAGGAAATACGGGTGTTTCCTGATCATGTAAGGCTTTCAGGGGTATGAAGCCTGGTAATTTCGGAAAAAACGGTCAGGACTATGTCGGTGGATATCAGCCAGATGACC
>JBHHXV010000059.1:0-10625 GCA_046757225.1 bacterium | reverse complement strand
TATTTTCAACAACATATCATCTGCTTTGCTATGATTCCCGAATTATTCGGGCTATTTCAGCCTGGACTTCCTTTCCCCGGTTTTCTTTATAGAATTTCCTGACCTTTTCAAAGACGATTCCCTTGCCGATCAGCCCTAATTTCAACAGCCGGGTGTGTTTCCGGTAGAAATTCATGGCCGTCCGGGGCCGCGGCCCCCAAATCCCGATTTCTTGAAAATCTTCATTGAGGATAATCATTTTGGGAACCGATCTTTTTCCGTCAGTCAGATAAGCGTCCATCAACTCCGGGTGGGCATCGCGGGAAATAATCTTCAGCTCGATATCCGGCAGGTTCTCGGTAAGTTTCTTTATTACCGGAACGATGGCGATCACGTCTCCGCACCAGTTCTCGGCGATTACCAGAAATTTCAGCTTTTTCGGAAAAGCAGTCAGTGCCTCCCGGGCTTTTTCATCCAGCAGGGTCTCCTGGTATGTTTCCCGAAACAGGTCTTTTTTTTTGCCGGCCGAATCGACGAATGATTCATAGGATAAAGCCGACTTGAATTTATCCGCCAGGTCTAACATGCCGCTTCTTCTATCCTTCCGGCCAGCTCTTTTGAGGAATGGAAATCCATGGTATTGACCAGATCGTCGGAGATGAGCTTTCGGTATTCTTCCGGAACAGAAGCCCATTCCTCTTCCGTAAAAAGGGGTTCCTTTTTCCAGACCCTCTTTATCGCTTTTCCCCAGTAATCGAACATATAGCGGAGATCCCGGCTGACGATCCTGCCGGAGTCGAAGTCCGGCTCCAGAACCGCTCTTCTTACCCCTTCATTGGCCATCTTTTCAAAGAATTGAATGAAAATAAAATCAAGGGATCTGGGCCCCAACCGCTTTCGGGAATGATGCAGCCAGTAGGAGAAGGAGTTCCGGGTAGCGATCCAGAGGGTGGCTTCACTCGGTTCTTTGAAATAGCTGTCAAATCCCCGCTTGCGCTGGTGCAGGTCCTCGAAAAAACCGTGATTGAGGTAATCGGTTCCCCGGAAGGCATAAGCCCCGATGCTGTAAGAGAAATTCATAAATTCGATAAAGTATCTCATCCCCGGCATGGTATGAGGAATATGTCTGGGGTCAACCAGAGCCGAGTATCGCTCACGGATGGTCAGGTAGTTGACATGTTCTGTCCCGGACAGGCTGTATCTCTGTAAAAAGTCGTAGCGGGAGCGGATGCCGGAGATTATATTGGTCACCATAACCAGCGGGTTCAGCTGGACCACCCAGTTGTATTTTGAGGTGACGATTCTATCCATCGGTTACCGCTGTTTCATCTTTTTCTTCTGGGCGGCAACTTCAGGGGTATCGGCCTGGTCGTATTTCGAGGGGCATTTGGTCATCAGTTTGGTGGCGGTGAAAACCCGGGTCGCTTCTGAATATTTTCCTTCCACGATTACCTCTTTTTCTTCTTCAAAGGTATCGGGAACCACTCCCTTGTAATCTATTTTTATAAAATCTTTTCCATCGGTAATTTTGAATTGGTAACGGACCTTGCCCGACTCGATGGTTTTATGGACGGTGCCTTTGGCCACCTTTCCATTCAGGCGGACATTCCTGCCGTACATCTTTGAGCCTTTGGCCAGAAATTCGTTTACTTTCAGGAAGTAGACCATGTTCTGGGATATTCCGGTAAAAACCATCCAGGCCAGCGCCACGACAACAACCGTCCCCCCAATTCCGTATTTAACCTTTTTTGAAATCGCCATATCAGTATAGAGGCAATGTTACCATAAATATTCTTTTCCGGTCAATTTTCAGTTATTGAATTCTTGACTTTTAAAGGTGATTTATGCCAGTATTTACTATATTATAATTGATAAAATACTGGATTATGTTCTTGGTAAGGAGTTTTTTATGTCAGACAGTGGTTCGCAACCTCCCAAAACCCTTTTTCAGATAGTCAAGAATTGGCTCAGGAGCGGTTCTATTGAAGTGGCCAGCGCCTCGAAGATAGGCCGGGTGCGGTTAAGTTTATCCGATTTACGGCAGGACCGTGACCAGGCCCTGCAAAACCTGGGCGGCAAGACCTATGAGCTTATGCAGAAGGGAGCTTTGAAAGCTGCCGAGCTGAATGAGCTTTTCGACCAGGTCAAAAGCGTGGAGAAAATGATTATTATCAAGGAAGCGGAAGTGCAGCAGTACATCAAAGAGAAGGAGCAAAAACTGCTGGGGGCACCTGATGCCGCCGTTTCTTCATACAAAGCGCCTTCTCCTGAGAGGCTTAAAGCGGAAACAAAGCCCACGCCCAAACCTGCGCCCAAACCTGCGCCCAAACCGAAACCAAAACCTGAAGTGAAACCGGCGCCAGCTAAGAAGACGCCTCCCAAAGCAAAAGTTGTTAAACCAGGAGTTCCCGCGGCTTCCTCCAAGAAAGGGCCGAAACCCAAAACAAAGGTTGCCGGGGGAAAGGTAAAGAAAACGGTTAAAGCATCCACTGATATTAAAAAAGCGAAAACCGTTTCCGGGCGGAAGCCCAAGAAGGATGCTTCAGCCAAAACCGTCAAAACCGGTAGGAGCGGCGGCAAACCTAAAAAGACCGTGAAGAAACAACCATGAAAGACATAAAAAAGGCCAGCCTTTTCTTATTAGTCTTTCTGTTAGGGGCCTGTCACACTACCGGCCCGGCGGTTCCGGAAAGCCTGGAGGACGCCGGCCGGGAAAAAGTCTGGAATACTGTGGTGATTCTGGATGACGCCATTACCGAAAAGTTCGCAATCGAATCCACCCTTGCCAAGCGGACTCCCACCGGTACGGTTGAAGCCTGGGCGAGATTACACAACCTCTCTGATCAGCCGGTACAGGTGGAAGCCAGCACCCAGTTTTTCGGAATGGACAAAGCGCCGGTAGAGCCGGCTACCGCCTGGAAAAGGCTTTATTTTACCCCCAATGGAACTGTCAGCTATTCGGAAAAGTCGGTCAAAAAAGAAGCCAACCACTATTTGATTCAGATCCGGGCGGTTAAGGAAGAGCTGAAAAGTGAAAAATAACATGTTCGGCATAAACGGGGCCAAGGGGAAATACCTTTGGTCTTTTTTCATTTTATGGCTCGGCTTTACCGGCTGTTCCAAACCGGTTCCTCCGGGAGTGGTGCCTCCTTTGAACATTTCATCGGACAAGACCGCCGGGAAGCTGGACAAGGTCTTTTCCCTGTTTGAAAAGAGTGAATTGATTTTTCCCAGGACAGAAAAGGTTCCTTCCAACCGCCAGACCAAGACGATTAAGCAGTTCCGGCAGGCCTATAAAGAGCGGAACCGTCCCAGGATCGCGGTTTTCTTCAATTATCGGAAAAAAACCTCAAAAGGTGGACTGGATTCTTCTAAAAGAATCGCTTTTGAAGAAGGTTTTTTAAAATCATTTCTGGCTGCCGGGACGGTTCTGGTGGATCGGGATATGATTGTAAAAATCACCGAAGTGGAACGGGGTATGGATCATCAACCTGATTCCCCATCTCTCAAGCTGGTTATGGACGCGTTGAGGGATAAAGCGGACATTCTCATTGAAGTGGCGGCGGTAGAGGATTATGCTTCTCCCTACGGCTTCAATTTTAAAGCTGCTTCCAAGGCAGTGACCAGCGGTAGATTTCTGGCAGTATCCAGCAGCGTCGGCCAGGGGAAAGACGGAAAGAATCCACCGGATCTGGGAACGCTCGCTTACGAATTGGCTGTCGATTTGATGTCAGGAATGACTTCCAGTTGGAATGATAAAATCATATAAGCGCTTTCTTCTTGTTTTTTCTTTAATCTCCTTCCTTCCGGTTCCCGCCGCGAGCGCTCCCTGTCAGGAAGCGGCCGAGTTAATCTCCCAAGCTCAGAAAAATGTCGATATAAATAAAAGCCTGCCCCTCTATCAGAAAGCAATAAAACTTTGTCCTGATAATGGTGAGGCTTTCTATCTTTTAGGTCATCTGTACTTTACCAGAGGAAGATTGTCTGAGGCTTCAGAATCATTGAAGAAAGCCAGTGAGTTATTGCCTGATTCTTTACCGGTTTTCATAGCTCTGGGTAAGGTGTATTTTGAGACCAAAGATTATGATAAAGCCGAAGAATATTTTAATAAGGCGTTGGAATCAGACAAGAACAACAGTGTAGCCAATTTTGATTTAGGCAAGGTTTATCTGGCCAGGCAGAACTTTGGCCTGGCCGAGGAAAAATTTAAACTGGTAGTGGAAAACGATCCCGAACTGAATGAAGCCCGGACAAACCTGGGCTTGATTTATTTTATTTTTAATCGCTATGAAGAGGCTTTACAGGAATACGGCATAGTTTTAAAGCATAATCCCGACGATGAAAAAACCATGTTCAACATAGGATTGATATATATAGAACAAAAGGAATATTTTAAAGCGGCGGAGATATTGACCAAGGCCTTGAAGATCGCTCCCAGCGACCCGAAAGTGCTTTTTAATCTGGCCAGCGTTAATGTGTTTATCGGAGAGCTTGCTGAAGCGGAAAGGATTTATAAATTATTGTTGAAGGAATTCCCTGATGATTTGGAAATTCTTTCCAGCCTTGCCCTCTTATACGAACGCTGGAGCCGCTATGATGATGCCTTGAAAATCTGCAATAATATTCTGGAGCTGGACCCGGAACTTACCGATGTCAGGTTCCACCTGGGAGTAAACTATTTTTATCTGGAAAAATACTTCCAGGCGGAAAAGGAATTCCGGCTGGTGTTAAAAAAAGATCCCCATAATAAAGAGGTGGCCAAAAGCCTGGTAAAGACCGTCTTCGTGCAGGAGGATTATGAACAGACCGTAAAGATTATCCAGGATTATCTGCAGGAAAGCGATGAGGACCTGGAAATAAACTATTACCTGGGACTGTCTTATATGGAGGTGGGGGAGAAGACAAAAGCGGTCAAGGTTATGTCTAATTTAATCAATCACTTTCCTTATGACATCCCTATGATCTCCCGCCTGGTGGATCTTTACTTTGATCAGGGGATGTATGAAGACGCCCGGCTGCTTCTGGAGCGGGCGGTGGAATTACAGGAAGATAACCCGAAAGTACACTTTCTCCTGGGCCGCACGTACCTGTTTCTGGGAAAGCTGAATGAAGCCCTGGCCGAGTATAACCGGGTAACCGAATTTGATAAGAACTTTCACGACCTGTACCGTTACAAGGGAGAGCTCTGGCTGCGCATGGGCCGGCTGGAAAAAGCTGAAGCCGATTTACTTAAAGCCAGGAAAAGGCATCCCTACGACCTGGAAGCCCTCTTTCTCTTGACTGAGGTGTATAAGAAGCAGCAGAATGAAAACAAGGTTAAAAGTCTCCTGAAAAAATTGGGCGATCTTTCCCATCCCCTTACACAGAAAGAATAGTGGTTCCAAATAATGAACGATCGTTATAACAGAGAACTGGAGGCGCTGCAAAACCTTGGTCTGGCTTTAACCTCCGACTTGTACGACCTGGACAGCCTCTTGAATTTTCTGGTGGATATTACCGGCAGTCTGATCAGCGCCCGCGGCTGTATTCTCCGTCTGCTGGACGAAAACCTCAATCTGCTGCGAATCAAGGCCGCCAGCGGCTTAGGCAAGGAAATCGTCAAGGCTTCCACCCAGAAGGTAGGAGAGGGGGTAGCCGGCTGGGTGGTGCAGACCGGTCAACCGGTAATGATCGACGACATATCTCATGATTCCAGATTTTCCAATAATACCAAATCTATAGTTTCCAGCCTGATTAACGTGCCGATAAAGATCAGGGGTGAAGTAAAAGGCACCTTAACCGTTTTCGATAAATTTAATCCTGATGACAGAGAAGCTACTGAGTTTATAGAGGACGATTTAAGGCTGTTAAAGCTTATTTCCATCCAGGCCGCTATCGCCATCGAGAACGCCCAGTTGCATGAAAGATTTGAGGAATCCCGGAAGGGAAAACTCAAAGACCTGGGGGAAAAACTGGAAGTAATAAAAAAGTCCCCGATTATGCGGAGGCGGGAAAAAGAGATCACCGCGTATGCCGGAAACAACCGGCCGGCCCTGATCTGGGCGGAAGACGGAAGCGGCAAAGCCACCATAGCCCGGGAGATTCATTTAAAAAGCGATCGCTGTAATCACCCTTTCAGAATAGTCGAATGCAGAGGTAAATCCGAAGAAGAGCTGGAAATTGAGCTGTTCGGGGTCAAGAACGATAAGCCGGACAGGAAAGGGGTCTTAGGCGAAGCTCACCACGGAACCGTCTGCCTGGCCGATATCGATTGCCTTTCTCACGCACTGCAACTGAAGCTTTTTCATTACCTGGAAAGTGGCCGATACCGCCAGCGGGAAAACCGGGAATATCATTATTCGGACGTAAAGCTGATCTGCACGGTAACGGAAAACCTGGATAAGGAAGTAAGAGAGGGGTATTTCTCCGAGCCGCTGCGCAGGATTATCGCCGAACAACCCTTGAGAATACTGCCTTTGAGGCACCGGAAAAAGGATATCCCGGTGCTGGTGGAATACTTTCTCCAGAAATACGCCCCCCCGGGAAAGGAGTTCGAGATATCCCCCGGGGCGATGGGAAAGATCCTGGACCATGACTGGCCGGGAAATATCTCTGAGCTGGAAACGACTGTCCACCACGCGGTCATCCTGGCCCGCGGCGACCGGGTCACCCGCCGGCATATCCTGATGATGCGCCGGAAGATCAGGGAGAAAACAGAAGTAAACCTCCTCAGACTGCGGCCGGTGGAGCGGCTTTTCAAGGCCCGCTGGTTTCCCGAGTGGATAGCGTTGATTCTGTTGACCGCTCTTCTGGGGCTCAGTTATCTTTTTTTTCACCCCGCCCCTGAGCTGAGAGAGCTTTCCCTGACCCTGTCCTGGGCGCTCGGCTGGCCTCTGCTGTTCTGGTTAACCCTGTTTTTCGCCCGGATCTGGTGTGCAGTGTGCCCCTTCCGCCTGGTGGGACACTGGCTGGGAAAACTGGTTCCTCAAACCCTGGCGGTTTCTCAGGAAAACCTGAGTTTCGGCGTGGGAGTGGGTTCCGTGTCGGCAGCGGGAATTCTATGGGTGGAGCATATCACCGACATGCACCATAACCCGGCAGCCACCTTCTGGCTGTTATCGTTCATTATGGCGGGGGCGGTGCTGGTGAACGGGCTCACCAGATCCCATCTCTGGTGCCGCGAGCAGTGCCCTTTGGGATTCATGTGCCGGGTTTTCTCCACTATTTCGGTCGCCGCTCTCCGCACCAACAAGAATATCTGCGCCAGCCGCTGCGATACCCATGAATGCTACAAGGGAACCGACCAGGTTCCCGGATGCGTCATGGAGATCCATCCCCTTTCCCTGGACAGCAATCAGGATTGTATTTTGTGCGGAAACTGCATAAAAAGCTGCACCAAGAAATCACTGCGTTTGAGCTATCGCCTCCATCCATCGGAATTATGGTCTTCCAGGCACGCTCAAATCTGGACATCCTGGCTGGGAACCGCTCTGATTTTTTACGTTATCCTGGAAAACGTTATCGTTTCCGGCTGGGGAAAGGACTACCCCGCTTCGTTCCTGCAACTGATAAGAAACAGCGGCTGGGCATATACGGCGGCTTTCTGGCTGGCCATGTACCTGGCTTACTCCTTCGTCAAGCTGGTCAGTTCGTTTGATTTCGAACCGGACAAGTTCGCCGGCAACCTGGGGTACTGCCTGATTCCCCTGGCCATGGCCGGTTTTATGGCTTTATACACCGGCCCCTTCCTGACCCAGTGGCTCCCGCTGATGGATAAGCTCTTGAATGTCAGCATGTTATCTCCGGGAGATATCAGCTTATATTTTACCGGTAAAGTTATCTGGACTCAGCAGTTCTTTGTTTTGCTGGGAATCGCCGGTTCTTTTTACGCAACCCACCAGTTGACTCTCGGTCACGGATGGAAAAAAATAGTGCCGCTTGGCAGTTTATCCGTTATCTCAGCGGGTATGACCTGGTCTTTTTTTATTACCGGGTAACCTATGGAAATAAAGCGGAAAAGCAGCAGGCAGTTGCTCGCCTTTATGGCCTGGGCAGTGCTCTTTATCGAAATCTTTACCGCGCTCGTTATGTTTTCCCGGCTGGGAATAGCGGGGTCTTTCCGCTATTATTACCGCTTGTTCAGCCATGACGTTTATTTAAGCTTCCTGATGCTGGATCTCTGGCTGGCCTATCTGCTACTGGCCATCTGGTTTGTTCAGGACGCCCTGAAACGGAAGGTGGACAACTTCTGGTGGTGGCTGACCGGTTTCCTGACCGTGGGAACCCCGGTGATGATGTGGTATTTTATTAGAAGAGAAGAATAACGTTTGGCTCTTATCAAAATCATAATGATTACCCTTTTTCTGATAAACGGCTGTCAGGGAAGAAGTAGCTCCAATTATAAGGCACCGGAAGACTCCCTGATTTTCGATTATAAGAACGTCATGGTAAAGATCCCCGGGGGAAAAGTCCTGATCGGCAGCGACCCGGCCCTGGAGGAAAAGAAGTTTAAGGGAGAGCTGGGCCAAACCGCTTTCAGGAATGAATCGCCAGTCCATGAAGTGCAGGTAAAACCGTTTTACCTGGATAAGTATGAGGTTTCCATCAACGCCTACAACCGGTTCATCAAGGCCACCGGCCATCGTCTTCCCCGTGGATGGGAAAAGATCAAGCTGGCGGTCTGGGGCAGTTACCCGATCGTGAATGTTTCCTGGGATGACGCTTCCGCTTACGCCCGCTGGGCGGGAAAACGTCTGCCCTCTGAGGCTGAATGGGAACTGGCCGCCCGGGGAAGGCAGCGCCGGCGTTATCCCTGGGGCAACGAATACGACAAAGAGAAGGCCAATTTCCCGGCCAAGGGCTTGTTGCCGGTGGGCAGCAATATCAATGATATATCACCTTCGGGTATAATGGATATGGCGGGCAACGCGGCCGAATGGACGGCTGACCTTTATCAAGCCTATCCCGGAAACAAGCTTGCGCACAATAAAAAGGAACGGGTGGTGCGGGGCAATTCCTTCGGCACCGAGACCCAGGCCGAAGACGCTTACCTGTCCCGGGGGGCGCACCGGGATCATCAACCGGCCGGCCGGATCAGCGAGTTCGTCGGTTTTCGCTGCGCCCTGAATATTGAAGACTATAAACCGCCGGTATCCCGTAAACCGTCCCTGAAGGGGATGATTAAGGTTCCTTCGGGGCAGTTTACCGTGGGAACGGAAAAGGGGGAGAAGTTTCCCCGCTCTTTCGGCTTTAAAAAGCCGTTGTATGAGAATGAATCCCCCAGCCATCGCATGTACCTGGATGAGTTTTATATAGATAAATACGAGGTGACCATAGGAAAATACAAGAAATTCCTTGAAGAAACCGGTTACTTCCGGAATCCCTGGCACTGGGCTGAAATCGTGGATGCCGGTCTGGATGATTTTCCGGAACCGTACGTTACCTGGGAGGATGCCTCCGCTTATGCCCGGTGGGCGGGAAAACGGCTGCCCACCGAGTTTGAATGGGAAAAGGCGGCCCGGGGGGATGACGGCAGAACTTACCCCTGGGGGGAAAGCAACCAGGAGGATATCATGAACCGGTTCAAGCGAAAGATTCTTCCGGCCGGGTCCAAGGATTTCGATAAATCGCCCTACGGTTTGATGGATATGGGGGGAAACGTGGCCGAATGGACTTCAAGCTGGTATCTTCCCTATCCCGGCTGCCGGTATCCTGACAAGGATTACGGACGGATCTTCAAGGTAATCAAGGGAGGGGCCAATATCGCTTCCGGGCATTACCGGTTATTAAGGTATAACACCAGATCGGCTTACCGGGCTGTAGGGAAACCGGTCAGGAAATTCCGGGACGTGGGCTTTCGCTGCGCTTATTAGGTCGCCCCAATTCCTATACTTTACCTTATCCGCAGTAGAATTAGCTTAAGTCCGACAGGCTCCTAGGCAAAAGCGGCGGAAAAGATTTTTCCCAAGCCTGTTCAGCTCTTTTACATGCTTCCGGGTATCCGCCATAACGGTTTCAGGGTCGATTCCGGCTTCCAAGACTTCCGTTCTGTTGATTTCCAGCCATTCTTTGATTATCTCTTCGGTAACCTCCAGATGAAACTGCAAGGCGTAAACCCTGTTTTCCAGACGAAAGGCCTGATTCTCGAACAAAGCTGATGAAGCCAGTTGACCGCCTCCATCGGGAAGGGAGAAGGTGTCTCCGTGCCATTGAAAGACAGTGGTTTCTTCAGGGAGCCGGCTGAACAGAGCGTCCTTTTTCCCTTCTGGAGTCAGTTTTACCGGATACCAGCCGATCTCTTTTCCCACTCCGCTGTAAACCTTCGCTCCCGCGGCTTTGGCGATCAACTGCGCTCCCAGGCAGATACCCAGCACCGGTTTATCCCGGCGAATCAGTTGACCGATTAACCTTTCTTCCTCAAGCAGAAAGGGATACCGGTCGGTTTCATATACCCCCATCGGGCCGCCCATTACCAGCAGGCCGTCCACCTGATCGGGGCTGGGCCAGTCGATATGGGATGATTGGTACATCTCCAGGGTTCGGTAATCAAGACCGTTTTCCTGGAGCAATTCCCCGAAAATCCCCGGCCCCTCGTGGGGAACCTGCTTGATTATGTAAATCAAAGCACCTTTATGGTCGTTACTGCGAATTATTACGGTTTGGGAGGC
>JBHHXV010000058.1:0-10654 GCA_046757225.1 bacterium | reverse complement strand
CTGATCCAGAACCATAATCTCTCCCAGAGGGGGGGCACCATCCCCGGCAGTCTCCCCTTCCAGTCTGAGATAATGGGGGGTCTGCTCTACAAAACCGTAAATCTCCGAAGCCGGAATATAGCTGTCGGGAGCAAGCCCTACAAAGATAGCCTGGCCGCTTCCCCGCAAGGCCAGGAAGAGCTTTTCCGGAGCCAGGTCGGAGTGCATGGCGATGGCATGTGATCCTTCAAAGGAATTTACCGCCAGCCTGAATGATTCCTTCAGATCATACCCTTCCAGGAGAAAGCGCTCTATCTGAAGAGGGATTACCTTGGTGTCGGTAGTCACCTGGTCGTCTATGACAAAATTGTGTTTATGCTGCAGGGATTCCTTGATTTTCTGATAGTTGTCGATATCTCCGTTAAGGACGACCTGAATTTTCCCCCTTTTCCCATAGGTGGGGAAAACCCGCTCGGCAATTCCGGTATTGATCTCATTATCCACCGGGTGGCAGTTCTCTTCAGTAATCGCTCCCACGGAAGCCCAGCGGGTATGGGCGATAGTGCTGGTATGGCTTTTGGGAAGACGGCAGGCCTCGAAAAAGATCCGGTCCCGGCTGATCTGATTCTTCAACCGGTTGACATTATCCCCCAACCGTCCGATTACCGCCGCGGTCTTATGGATGAAAACCAGGGAGACATATCCCGTATACCTGGTAATGCCGATACTGCCCGATAATAAATTGCCGAAATTCTTTCTATCCGTAAAATTCCGGTATAATTCATGCTTTCTGATGTTTTCCAGAAACTTCCTATAGTTTGAGTCGGAGATATAAAAGGCAGTGGAAATTCCGGAAGAATCCCTTCCCCTGACTTCCAGTTGATCCAGGTTATTCAAAACCAGTACCAGCCGGTAGAACTCCAGCAGGGTATGCTGGTTGTGCCTGGGAAAGACGGCGGAGATCTCGTTTACTTTCCTGATGTTTTTCAGAAACTCCGATGCCAGCCCCCACTTGATGTCTGAGAGTAAAATCAGCCGGTTGTTTATCTCTTCCAGGTCAGCGGAAGAAAACCTTACCCAGTTCAGGTCGATATAGCGGGTTTCCTCGTTGATAAAATCAGACAGGAGAGAGCAGTAATCAGACAGCTTTTGCTGAAGACCGGCGTTGTGATAAACCAGGTCAAATCCGGCAAATGATTTCAACTGATAAACCTTATCGGCTAATTCATGCAGAAAACCGGTGCCTCCGTAACAGGTTTGAGCTGTAGCGGGAGAGGATGTGGAAAAACGATGGACGGAAATAACCTCAAGGGATTGGATGATCCTCTTGATTTCATCGGCTGTGCCTTCGTTTACAGCGGGAGGAACAAAGGCGATCAGCCCGGTCAGTCCGCAGGCGAAAGGCCGGTAAGGGAAGAGGATCAAGGTGCCGCCGGCCGCCCGGGCCGGGGAAACAGCGAAAGCTATCTTGAGCTTTCTCAGCCGTTTCAGCAGGTTTTTTACAGTGAATATTGCCATTTTTCCTAACCCGGTCTATTTATAAACTTGGCTGACATTTGCCAGACCCCTTACCAGAAAATGAATTAGGCCAACGTCCATACAAAATTTGTTAGCCCAAAAAAGTTGAAGGGAAACTGATAAAAAGTTTCGCTTTTCAAATAAATACCGTTTCGCCGGTTATGATTCCCGAATTATTCGGGCTAAATATAATGCTGCCAAGAGAGAACATATCAGTTTGAATCAATATGTTCTTGTTGTCAAAAAAGAGCGAGGCCAGTCAGTTTAAAAAATCATTGGCCAGATGACTTTTGGGGGATGCCGTGAACAAACTTTCTTAGCTTGCCCTATGGTTCCTCCTGAGGGGATTCTTCCAGGCTCCGATACAGCCGTTTAAGGTCTTCTGAAGCGCTCTCCCTCTCCTCCGGCAGGTCGGCCTGGCTCCAGGCGGTAAAGGCTTTTTCCAGGTAGTGAATCGCGCTTTTCCAGTCTTTAACGGTTTCGTATGCCAGCCCGATCAGCTGCCAGGAGCGGGCCTGTCCCGGGAGATCTCCCATACTCTCCAACAGCTTCTGACTGGTTAAAAACGCGTTTAAGGCTTCATCCAGCCTTCCCAGAGCTAAACAGGCGGTTCCTATTTTCTCCCAGTTTTCCGCCTGGCCGGCCGGATTGTCCAATTCCTCATTAATTAAAAGGGTTTTTCGGTAAATCTCCAGGGCTTTGCTCGCCCCTTCCTCATCCGACAAGGCAAGATCCCCCAGCCCGGAAAGCAGTTCGCCCTGCCCCTGTTTATCCCCTGAATCGGTGTAGGCTGCCAGAGCTTTTTGAAAATCGTGGCCGGCTTGTTCAGTCCGGCCTTTTGTAAGATGTCTTTTTCCCTGGCGGTTCAACAGCCTGGCTTCCCCTTCCGGGTCAGGCAGTTTTCCGGCCGCGGCCAGCCCTTTTTCCAGCACCTCCTGAGCCAGATTCCAATAGTTGGCTTCAAAGAGGGACTCTTCCAGGCACAAAGCGAACCTGACCGTCTCTTCCCAGGCTGACCGGTCGTGATATCTTTCGGCCAGAACCTGCAAATGGTCAAACAGGTAAAGGACGTTGAGACCGGTTTGTTTTTTACCGGGAAAAGACCGGAGTGGAGTTTCCCCAATTTGGGGGGATAACCGGCTTTTTTCATCATGAGAGGGTAACGGATGGCCCGTTATGAAAAGTTTATAAAACAGCACCGCGTTTTTATGGACAGCCTCAAGATTTATCTCCAGCTCCTCCAGTTTGTTCCGGGCGAATTCCCGGACTTCGGGAAGCAGAAAATAATAATCACCTTCTTTAACGATTAACGAACGACGCAGCAATACTTCCAAAGAATCGACAGGGTCATCGATTACCAGGACTTCTCGGATTGCCTCGATATCGGCCGGCCCGAAAAACAGGGAAAGCCCCAGAAACAGCTTTTCCTGGGGCTCGGTCAGATCGTTGAACGACAAATCAAGAATGGTCGGTTCCGGTTCAGTGTCCCCCCGGGCGGTGTCTTCAAACTTCTTAAGAGCCGCTTCTTTTTTCACCGCTTCCCAACGTCCGGCTTTCCAAATCTCCTCCTCCAGCTTATCGGCGAATTCCTCTTCCACCGCCGTTATCTCCGTCAATTCCAGCTCAGCCAGCTTCCTGGCGGCCTCTTTCTGCTCGTTTTCTTCGAGTTTGTTCAGGTCTTTTTCCGTTGATTTCAGCTTTTCCACTACCTGCTCCTCGAATTCCTTATCCAGCGCCTCTATCTTCCCGGCTTCCTCCCTGGCCGCCTCATGTTTGGCTTCTTTGATCGCTCTGGCCTTTTTTTGCGCTATCTTCTTTTTCACCAGCAGTTTGTCGGCAATCGCCAGTTTGGAGGCGTTACCGGCTTCGATCTCCTCCCTGCTGGCGGCCAGTTTTTCCAGGGCCTGCTCCTCTATTTCCTGAATGACCTTTGCCAGTTTCTCCGCTGTCTGCTCAGAGATCGATTTCTTATCGGATTCCAGTTTATCGGCGGCAATACCGGCTATCGCTTTTTTGGCTTTTTTCAGTCTTCCGGCCGCCTTCTCAGAGATCTCTTCTCTGACTTCTTCCAGTCTTCCGGCCGCTTTTTCCGCCACCTCTCTGATGGCCATCTCTTTCTCTTCCTCCAGCTTTTCCTCCAGCTTCTTAAGGCTCGCCTCTTTTTCAGCGGCTGTTCTGACACCCACTTCCTGCATGAACAGGTCTTTTTTTACCTCTTCATCCTGGTTCAGCTCGTTCAACTCCTCCCAAACCTTCTCAGCACCCTGGCTGATAATCCGGCCGGCGGTCAGCTCCAAAGCCCTGGTATCCCCTGAGAGCAGTTGATGACACCTTTCCGCGCACCGGCTTAACCGGCTTGGTTCCTGGGGATATTCCTGATAGAGGCCGTTCCGCTCCCAGACCTTCAGGAATAACTCTCGGCAGGCGTCAACCGTTAACGGTCCGACCCGGATATTATTGGCCAGCCGGCCGGGCAGATCGTGCGTGCTGGCGATCAACAGCCGGCTGGAGGGCGGAAGCTCGGTCAGAAACCTTAAAAAATCCCCGTCTTTATCTATAACCTCCAGATTATTCAACACCAGCAGGGTCCCGCCGGAATCCAGGATTTTTCTCGTTTCCTCATGCTTTTTCTCAAAAGAAAGATGCTCAGCCGGTTCTCCGGTCCGGGCCAGCAGAATGCTGTCAAACAAAGACTTCAGCCCCTTGAAGTGATACCGGACCTCATCCTGCCTGGAACTGGCCCAGAAAATTCCCTCATCAAAATCCCCCCGCTCCTGGATATACCAGCCGGCCGCCTTTACCAGCTCGGTCTTTCCCGAACCGGCCGGACCGCTGAGTACCGTAATTTTATGCTTTTGTATCGATTCCAGCAGCTCTTGAATTTCCCGCTGCCGGCCGACGAAGTGACCGGTAAGGTGAGGGAGATGGCAACAGCCGCCCCGGTCCAGCTCTTCCCGGTATTCCCCTTCCCCTTCAGGGAACAGACGTTCCCATCTGCGCTTCTGGCTGGCAAACAAGAGAAACCGGCCGGAAAGAAGATCGTTTTTCCCGGCCGGATCTCCGATCTCACTGTCTCTGCCCACCGTTTCCACCCCTTGGGTAAAGGACTCATGTAAGGTCTTGCCCCCGGTCAGAGCGCGTAAGAATGACTGATTGAACAGACCAGCCGAGCGTTCATTGATCTCTTCGCCCGTGATCGCCACCACCGGAATGTCGCGGTTATGGATTCTGGCGGCGACCCATTCGGAGCCCTGACCGGCGACGATTATCAATTTAGCGGTCTCCGCCAGACCGAGAAATTCGGCGAAACGGGAGAAATAAACGATATCCGCCTTTCCCGCTTCATCTTCGAGATACACGGCCCCGGAATCTTTCCCTGCTCCGAAGTAGTAGAGAATATCGAATTGGTTCTCCCTTTCCAGCAGAAAAGGCAGGGCTTGAGCGACAAATCTGACCCGCGCCGGAATTTGAGAGGCTTTCAGGCTGTTACGCAGCAGCCGGCGGGCCCGGGTGACGCTCATCAGGCGTAAGGGTTTCTTGTTCCGGTCCACGAGCGGGCAGCTGGTAATCGCCAGGATTTTAACAGGTTTCGTCACCATTTCTTTCTCAAGAAAAAAGCGGCGCCTGAAATCAGCAGGGCTCCGCCAAGGGTATTGAACAGCCGGACCCGATTCTTCTCCTCCGGTTTAAGCGAAACCAGGGGACGATCGATTATCCCTTTGGAGCGGATCCGGATCAGCTCCTCCCCCAGGTTCATCCAGTCAAGCAGGTTCAAGAGGGGGAGCTTGTTTCCGGGATACTGAGCCAGCAGATTGTTAGTGACCAGAGCCGAGGTGCCGATCACCAGTATCCTGGATTTAACGGATTTATCAATAAAGCTTTGGCCTTTAAGGGGGATTTCTTTGCCTTGAAAAAAGCTGGCGAAGCTCCCTTCCAGCAGGGCCATGACCAACTGTTTTTCCTTAATGGTTCGTTTGGTTCCGTGGGGATTGAATCCCCGGGCCGGTTCCAGATTGATATGATCCCCTTTTTTCAGCAGGGCGAAGGGGCTGGTGGTGGCCAGCCGGTAGATTTTCCGGGAACCGGCCTCGGTAATCGACAGGCTGCTGCTCCAGGGCAGGACAAAGGAGGTAATCAGGGTCAGAGCCGGGTGAGTGGCCAGCAGGTACCGGTTCATCACCTTGGGCCAGAAGGGGTACGGCCCCCGGAACCGGCTGTAATTCCCCTTAAAGGAAGCGGAAGCGCACAACTGATCGGAAACCAGGTTCCGGTTTACCCTGACCCCGTAAAAGGCCAGCAGCTCGTCCAGGCCGTGCTCAACCGGCCCGGTTCGGAGCTGCTCCTTCATCAACCTGTACTGGTCAAGGAGAAAGACAAGGTTACCCCCCCGCATCAGGAACTGATCGATCCGGTACAGGTCTTCCTGAGGAATCCTTTCCCGGGGGCCGGCGATTATCAGGGTTTTAGCGTCTTCGGCAATCCGGCGGCCGGTGGAATAATCCACTTCCTGAACCGGGTATACCTTTTTAATCTCTCCGGCGATAATCCGGTATTCATCATCTATATCCCGCTCCCCGTGCCCGGCCAGGAAAGCCACCCGGCCGCCCGGAAAACCGCCCAGTTTTTTCAGGGAGGCGGTAATATCATATTCCAGATTCAGGCTGTCCCTGATGACCGGCAGGACCTGGCGGTTTTTCTCCGAGACCAGCTCGATTCCCAGGTAAGCGTTTTTAATCTTGGTGGTATCGTTCCGGTAGACGCTCAACTGCACCTTGGGAATGCCCACCTTTTGCAAATGTTTTTGTAAGGCCGCGTCATTGTCCGGGTTTTGAAATTCGACGATCAGGTTATCCCCGCCGTAGTGACGGAATTCCGCCAGAAGGTCTTGAACTTTCCGCTTTAACCCGAGCATGCTGACCGGCAGTTCCGAACTGAAATAAGCGTAGATTTTAACCGGCCGGGAAAGCCGGCGGGCGGTTTCGACACTGACCGGGGAAAGGGAGTATTCCCCCCGGGCAGTGAGATCGAAGCGGGGCAAATTGCGGGAGAGAAAACTTTCTCCGGCGATCAAGCCGGTAACAGTAAGCGCTCCGAGCGCGATCATGGCCACCCAGACTCCCGGCCGCCTTTTCCGGGAGCTTCTTTGCAGCCGCAGGCCCAGCAGGCTCAGACCACCGAAGGAAACCGCCAGGATTAAAAAATAAAGCATATCATAGAGATCGATCACCCCCCGGCTCAAGCCGCTCAGATGCGATCCCAGGGAAAGTGGCTTCAGGAACCTGGCCCAACCGGCGGGCAGGTTGAACAGAAAGATGTTTTCCCCGATCAATTGAAGCAGCAGAGAGATCCCGCTTCCCAGGATAAGGGCGGCCAGCTGGCTGCCGGCGATGGCGGCCGCGAAACCGGCGATGGCCAGATAAGCGGCGCCGGCGGTCAGCAACCCAAGATACCCCCCGATCACCGGTCCCCAGTCCGGGGAACCGAGGTAACCGACGGTCCAGGGAATATTGACGGTTAACAGCAGCGAGATCAGAAAGAAGAGATAACCGCCCAGCAGCTTACCGGTGATCAACTCCCGGTCGCTGACCGGCAGGGTAAAAAGCAGTTCCCGGGTTCCCTGGTCCCGCTCCTCTGACCAGAAACTCATGCCGACCGCCGGCAGGAAAAAGACAAGGAGCCAGGGCTGTAAGGTAAAAAAGGAGCGGAGATTGGCCTGGTTCTCCAGAAAAAACCCCCTGAAGAACAGCCAGTTGTTCAACACTAAAAAACAGATAAGATATATCTGTGCGGTCAAAGAGGAAAAATAAAAGGATAATTCCTTCCTGGCCAGCCAGTATAACGTTCTCATAAATCAAGCAAGGGATACAGATATATTTTTGCAAGATAGGATTGTTTTATATACAATTAATTTAGACAGCCTATCATGGATGAGAACGGTGTCAAGAAAATTTTGCCCGATCTTGATTATTCAGGTATAAAGAATAACCCTGTAGAAGTTTGGAAAAACGGTTATGTATGCTTATCGAATTGAAGTTGGATTAAAGCGGGAAATCAGCCTGGCCGCCAAGTTGAGGGGCCTGTTGGGGGATTGGATCAGGGACGTGGAATCGGCCAAGGTGTATACCTTGAGTGGTCTTGAATCATCCCGGGGAGCCGACCGGCTCCTGGAAATCAGCCGGGGGGCGCTGTTCGATCCGGTTATTGAGAGCGCTTCAGTGGAAAAAAGCCTGGCCCTAACCAGGGGTCTGAAATTCGATTACGCGATCGAGATAGCTCTTTTACCGGGGGTGACCGATCCGGTGGGTAAGACCGCCGCCGCCCAACTCGAACCGGTCTTGAAAGAACCGGTTGAGGTCTTTACCTCTACCATTTTTTTTCTAAACCTTGATCAACCATCCCCGAACAGGATTTCTGAGCTTTGCCGGGTGCTGGGAAACCCTCTCATAGAAGAGTTCCGGATGCTTTCCTACCGGGATTATCTCTCTAGCGGCGGTTTTGAAAAGCGGCTTCCGGTCAGCTCCGGCGATCATCAACCGGCTATCCGGTCGATCGATCTTTCCGCCCTGAATGACCGGCAACTGGCCGGTCTCAGCCAGGAGCGATGCCTGGGAATGAACCTCGAGGAACTGCGGGCGGTTCGGGATTTCTTTTCCCGGTCCGAGATTATCGACCGACGTAAGGAGTCCGGTCTGGACGTGTCTGTCACTGACTGCGAACTGGAAATCCTGGCCCAGACCTGGTCTGAACATTGCAAGCACAAGGAATTCAGCGCCCTGATCGATTATACGGATCTGGATACCGGGGAAAAGCTCCGGATCGACGGTCTGTTTAAAACCTATATCCGGGCTTCGACCATGGTCATCAAGGAGCGGCTGGCCCAGGCCGGTAATGACTGGCTGCTGTCCATCTTTTCGGATAACGCCGGGATTACCCGCTTTAACGACCAGTACAGTTTCTCCTGGAAATGCGAGACCCACAACGCCCCTTCCGCTCTGGAACCGTATGGAGGAGCCATCACCGGCATCCTGGGAAACAACCGGGACATTATGGGAGCGGGGCTGGCCGGGGGCGAGGTCTGGTTCAATACCTTCTGCTATTGCTTGGGAGACCCGGTAACAGAAGGGGATCGGCTTCCCGACACCCTGTCTTCCCGTTACCTGCACGATCATGTGGTGGCCGGGGTGAAGGACGGGGGGAACAAGAGCGGGATTCCCACCCTGGCCGGGGGGCTGGTCTTTGATGAGCGGTATCGGGCCAAGCCGCTGGTATACTGCGGTTCCGGAGGTCTGATCCCCCTGGAGGTGGGGGGGCGTCCCGGTCAGGAAAAGGTGGTCAGGCCCGGTGACCTGGCGGTGGTAGCCGGGGGAAGAACCGGCAAGGACGGTATTCACGGAGCGACCATGTCCTCCGAAGAGCGGCATAAGGACTCGCCGGTAACCGCCGTCCAGATCGGAGACCCGATTACCCAGAAGGTGATGTTCGATTTTCTCCGGGAAGCCGGGAAAAGGGGGTATATTCAGGCGATTCAGGATTTCGGGGCCGGGGGGGCTTCGTCCTGCTTCGGGGAGATGGCCGCCTACAGTAACGGGGCAGTGATCGAACTGGAGAAATTCCCCCTGAAATATCCGGGTCTGGACCCGTGGGAGATCATGCTCTCGGAATCCCAGGAAAGGATGGGGCTGATTATCGCTCCGGAAAACTGGGAGAATTTCCGGGAACTGGCAATGGAACGCTCGGTGGAGGCGACTGTGGTGGGAAGCTTTACGGACAGCGGCGTTTTCGAGGTGCGTTACCAGGGAAAAGCGGTGGCCTGTCTCCCCCTGGAGTTTCTGCATGAGGGAACCCCCAGGAAACGGATGGAGGCGCACTGGAGCAGAAAAGTAAACCCGGAACCCGAGCTGCCCCGGCTGAAGGATCCCTGGCCGGCCATTGAAAGGGTAATGGGGATGCCGGATCTCTGCTCCAGGGAATGGATTTTCCGCCAGTATGACGACGGGGTAAAGGGGGGAACGGTCATGAAAACCCTGGCGGGCGGGGAGATTCCGGTTGAGGGAAAAGCCGGGGTGCTCACCCGGATCGGCCAGGCCGGTTTTGAGGCGATGGCCACCTCCCAGGGGATCTGTCCCCGGTATGGGGAGATTGACGGCTATTCCATGGGGATGGCCGCCTTTGACCGGGCGGTCGGCCGCTTGGCGGCCGTGGGCGCCAGACTGCCGGAGATTAACGGTGACGACCGGAACTACTGGTCGGTCTGCGATAATTTCTGTGTCCCGGACAGTGCCTATCACCCGGATAACAACCCGGACGGAAAATTCAAGCTGGCTCAACTGGTAAGGATAAACCAGGCCCTCTTTGATTACTCGGTGTATATGAACACCCCTCTAACTTCCGGCAAGGACAGCATGAAAAACGATTTCGTGTATCACGACCAGCAGGGGAGAAGACGGAAGATCTCCATTCCCCCCACCATTCTGATTTCGGCGGCCGCCCGGATCGAGGATTACCGGAAATGCCAGACTTCCGATTTTAAAGGCGAAGGGGATATGATCTGCCTGATTGGCGAGACCAGGCCGGAACTGGGGGGATCGCAGTATTACCGCTCCTTCCCCGAAGACTGCCTGGGCAACCGGGAGCCGAAACTCGACCTTGCGTCGAGCAAACGGCTCTACCGGTTGATGGCGGAACTGATCGATCATGAATTCCTCTCTTCATCCGCCTATATAGAAGGGGGCGGCTTAGCGGCGGCTCTGGTCAAGGGGGCTTTGTCCGGGGGGGTGGGTTTTGCCGTGGATTTAAGCCGGGTAAACCAATCGCAGGAGACGCACGAACTTCTCTTTTCCGAGTCCCTGTCCCGTTTTCTGGTGACCGTTCCCCCGGAGCGCTTGAAAGAGTTCAAAGAGTTCCTGTCTTCCGCTCACTGCCGCATGATTGGAACGGTTACCTCAGAAGAGTTAAAGCTGACAGACTGCCGGGGAAACGATTATTACGGCTGCCGGCAAAGCCTGATCAGGGCCTATCAAGACCGTTTCCGCTTTGACCTGCCGAGGCAGTCATAATTCGCACACCTTATATGAGCCGGAAAATAGACAAGCCGTTATTCCTGCTTTTATCTTTCATTATCCATCTGATCGTTATTCTTATCCTGATAATTTTAACC
>JBHHXV010000057.1:0-10747 GCA_046757225.1 bacterium | reverse complement strand
CCAGAATCGCCAGCACCCAGTGAACCGGCCGGACGAACCGGAAATCATTGTCTCCCCATTTCATGGTCTTGGGAAAATGCAGAGCCTTTATTAATTCAGGCAGCAGGGTTTTGAGAATAACCTTGGTTTCTTTACCTTTTTTTTCCAGCCTTACCCCCAGATATTCCCCTTTGGGGGTTTCCAGTTTAATCAATTGATCGACTGAAACTCCGCTGGTCCTGGCGAATCCCAGGGCCGCTCTGGTGGGATTGCCCTGGTCATCAAAGGCGATTCTGGAAGGGGGGCCGGAAACCTCCTCAATCCTGTCCGGCTGCCGCTCGGCCAGGCCTCTCACGGTCAAGACCAATCTTCGGGGAGAAGCGTACGATTTTACTTCCCCCAACGCCAGTCCGCTCTCTTCCAAAAGTTTCTCTGATGCTTCCTTGAGTTGGGTAATCGCGCCCGGTAAAAAACCGGCCGGGATCTCCTCGGCCCCGATCTCCAGCAATAAATCCGGCATGCTTATTTGTTGCCCTTGATGGCGATCCGCTGCTCTGTATAAGGGATTTCATCAGCCTTGCCCGAGGCTTCGAGAGCGTTTTTAACCAGCATGACCAGGCCGTAGCAGCAGGGAACCTCCATGAACAGCACCTGCACGCTCTTTACCCCGGAATACTCAAAGATGTCAGCCAGTTTCTCCTGATAAGACTGAGCGTCATCCAACTTGGGGCAGCCGATCAAGAGCACCTTGTCTTCCAGAAAGTCAGCATGGAAATTGGGGTAAGCGAAGGGAACGCAGTCAGCGGAAATAAGCAGATCCGCCCCTTGAAAAAAAGGAGCTTGAGGGGAGACCAGGCTCAGCTGCACCGGCCAGGTACTCAGCCGGGAAGAAACCCGTCCCTCTTCAGAAGAAGCGGGAGAAGCGAACGACCGGTCAACCGAAGATGGACAATTTACTACGGGAATGTTCCGGGTCTCCGCCTTGGATAAATACAGCTTCACCTCTTCCTCGTCGAACTCTTCCGCCGGCCGTTCCTCAATACTGAGGGCGTCCTCCGGGCACTCTCCCAGGCAGGCCCCCAGACCATCGCAATATATTTCGGAAACCAGCCTGGCTTTGCCGTCTATTATCTTGATAGCCCCTTCCTCACAGGAGGGAACACACAACCCGCAGCCGGTACATTTATCTTCGTCAATCTTGATGATCTTTCTTACCTTTTTCAAGTTCTCAATCTCCTCTGATATAGGTTCTGCCGTTCTTAATGGAAACCCGGTCCTCAGCGATCAACTGAATCGCCTGAGGAAAAATTTTATGCTCCTGCTCCAGTATTCTGGCAGAAAGGGTTTTTTCCGTATCGTTTTCCAATACCGGAACAGCGGCCTGTAAAATAATCGGCCCCGAATCAAGCCCCTCATCCGCGAAATGGACCGTGCAGCCGGTAATTTTCACTCCATGCTCCAGGGCCTGCCTCTGCACCGCCAACCCCGGAAAAGCCGGCAGGAGAGAAGGATGAATATTGATTATCCTGTGAGCATACTCCCGGATAAAATAAGGGGAGAGAATCCGCATGAAACCGGCCAGCACCACCAGATCGACTGCGCGCTCCCGGAGGTTACGGCAGATAAGCCGGTCGTAATCGGCTCTTTCCCGCCATTCGATCGGCAGATAGAGGGCTTCGATTCCATGTTTGCCGGCCCGTTTCAGAACCCGGGCATCCTCCCTGTCGCTGATTATCACCACGATCTCGGCGCTTAATGTTCCCGCCTCTATATGGTCGATAATAGACTGGGCATTGGTTCCCCGACCGGAAGCCAACACCCCTAATCTCAGTTTTTTTCTTTTCATAACTTGTTTATTCCGCGGAAGAGATTGCTCTGACCGCCAGCACGCTGACATTGTCGTAATCAGGATGACTCCAGTAAACCTGGCCGCTGCCGAAGCTCACGTTCCAGGCTGACTGCCCGTTCCTTTTATCTCCTGTCCAATACCAGCCGCAGTTGACCTGAAATACCGGATAAATGTAAGGGCAATCATCAAGACCTTTTCGATAGATTAATGATGCCAATTCTTCTTTGGTGGGCAGGCGCCAATCGTTCTTCCCCTCAATTTGCAGCCCCCGGCAGTACCGCCGGGCCGATTCCCAATCCATCTTGGATTCCGCCCCCCGTATCTGCCAAATCAAACCCAAGATGCGGTCTTTGACCAGACCGTCTTCTGAAGCCACAAATCTTTCATCAGGAGAGATTCCCGAGAAATCAACCAGCCGGCGGGATGGCGAAGTGGCTGTCCCGTTTTCATCAGTTTTTTCCAGATCCCCGGCAAGCAACGTTTTCTCTTTGAGCTTGCTCAAGTCCTGTTTCAGCTCCTTCAGGGCTTTAGAGCCGGTCAGAGCCTGAGACCCGGCCAGCAATTCCTTGACCTGTTCAAGCCCCTTACCAATATGCTTTAATTCCGTAATTACCGGTTTAAGCTGTTCCTTCCTTTGTTTTTGGGCAGACTGCCTGACTTTTTCTATCTCGTCCTGGGGAACCTTGATTAAAACATAGGCTTTCCAGCGAGGTTCGGAAGCGGTCAGGTCCACCCCGGCGTCAATATACCACTCTAAAGGTTTTATCCGGCTGACAAAGGCCTCGGCCAACTGAAGTTTTTGTTCCGCGGATATTTTCCGGGTAAGAGGAGAAATCTTTTTCGACCCGATATTTAAATACCGCTCAACCAACCGGACATCCAGCCCGCAGAACCGCACGAACTGTTCGGTGGCGTCCACCAGGGCGGCGTTGCGGGCGTCTTTTTCCGTAGCCATCCTCCGGGAAATCCCTACAAAGAATTCATCGGCGCCGGTTTGAGGGGGGGTGTCTATCCATCCGGGGCGGCCGGCGCAGGACACCAGGCAGATGCCGATAATCAGAAAAATCCGGGGGAACCACACCTGCCTAATCATTTGTAAGAAAACCGAGTTAAGGGTGAAAACTACCGCCAGAGATATTGAACCGGAGAGAGGGACTGGTTCAGACGGCCGGACATCTGTTCGATAAAGCGGTTTAAGCCGGAAAGAAACCGGGAGATTCTAAAACTCTCTTCCTTTCTCAAAATTACGGTCTTATCCAGATCCAGCCCGGTCATTTCGGCTGCTGTCTCAAGAGCGACCTGAAACCCGCCCAGCTTATCCACCAATCCTATCGCTTTGGCCTGGCGGCCCGAAAAGATGCGGCCGTCCGCTATCTTTCTTACCTCGTCCTCGGGCATTCCCCGGCTCTCGGAAATCGCCTGAACAAACTGCTCATAAACATCGTCGATCATGCCCTTGATCAGCTTCTTCTCCTCAGATTTCATTTCCCGGAAAGGAGAGCCGATATCCTTATAAGTACCGCTCTTAACGTTTCGGTTTTCCACCCCGATTTTTTTCAGCAGCTCCTTTATATTGGGAAACTCCATAATCACTCCAAGGCTGCCGGTAATCGTGCCGGGGTTAGCTACTATCCTGTCGGCCGCGCAGCTGATGTAATATCCTCCGGAAGCGGCCACGCTCCCCATGGAAACGACAATCTTGATTTTCTTCTTTCGGGTAATCTTCTTAACCGCCTCATATATTTCCTGAGAAGGAGCCACTCCTCCGCCCGGACTGTTCACCCGTAAAACTATCGCTTTAACCGTGGGATTCTTCCGGTATTTATCAATTTCTTTAATAATCTTGTCCGAAGAGATTATCACCCCTCCCACCTTGATGACGGCAATCTTGCTGCTGCCGAACATATTTCTTTTTTTGATCAGTTTTCCCAGTACCAGAATAAGCAGCAGGCTGGCCAAACTGATTCCCATGAAAATTCCCAACCCCTTCCAGGGGGAAGACTTTTCTTTTTTTCCAAATCGCTTCATGCTTTTTTAAGAGACTAATCTCTTTTCGTATTTCTGACGTGCACCTTGAAACCGGGGTTTTCCAACTGCTTGAAGCTTATTCCGCTCCTGGTCAGCAGGGATTTGATAGAGCTCTCGCCCGCCTCGAAAATCTCCTTTTCATAAACCGAATCAGTAGGCCAATAATTTCTTATCCTGTACAAAACGCGGCAGATTCGGGCCAGGGCGATCACCCCGAACCGCTGGATAATCTCGTGATGATACCTGGTATTGATCCGCGTGCAATATTTTAAGATCAGTTCCTTAACCAATCTCTTGACTTCCTCTTCAGGCAGTCCCTGGTTGGTTACCGCCTCCAGTTCCCGCAGTTCCTCCATAAAATTATCGGTCTGCCGGTAAAGAGACTCCTCCTTATGAATGGAAGCAACCGGACGAGGAGCGGCCGGGGGCTGCGCCGGAACAGATGGGACGGCAACCGGTTTTTCCGCAACAGCCGGAAACGGCTTAACCGGCGGCGGAATTTGCTGGGTCCTGGGCCGGGACAACCGCTCTATAAGTTTCGGAGGAAACAGCAGTTTCGATGAAACCGGCTCCCCTCTCAGTTCCATTCTCTTATTTATTTTTTTGGTATAAATATAACTCCTGCCGACAACCTCTTCCAACTCCCTTATATTGCCAGGCCAATCATACTCCGACAAGATCTTGATCGTTTTCGGGTCCCAGTCGAACCAGAAGAGATCGTCATATCTTTTCCCCACCTTTTCTATCGCGGAACACAGCAGCAGCAAAAGATCCGGTATTCTCTCCTTCAGAGAAGGGGTTTTCAGGGAAACCTTCATCATCAGATGGTACAATTTCTGGGAAAAATCCTGCTCTGTTCTCCAGCTGGCGTACTGTAGTTTTTTATTAGTGGTGGTTATTACCCTGACCTTGTTTAAAAACTGGCCGGTTTCCCATTCCAGACCGAATTTTTCCAGCTTCTTTTCCCGAAAAACCCGGAACAGAACCGTTTGCAGTCGGGCGGGCATATCCCCCACTTCATGCAAAAAGATGGTCACCAGGAAAGGAACCCTGGGTATCATCCCCATGTAATCGGTCAACGGCCTGATACCGGAAACATATTCTTCCGGCAGATCGGTTACCTGGGAGGGATAATTCAGATGATCGGAAATCTCGTTGGCCAGGACGAACAAGCCCTTTTCCTCGCCTCCCAGCAAATTGTCGCGGTTGTCCCCGAACAGATCGTGATACGCCAGATTACCCTGATCGCGGCCGCCGCTTAAATCATACGAAATAAACAGCGCCTCAACCGCCGCCTTCAGCCGCCGGTCTTCAAAAATCCGATTCCCCAGTATTTGATGCCAGGTATATATATGTAAATACCGGGCCAGAATTTCCTTGCCGGTGCCGGTGTCGCCGCTTATCATTATCGGGCCGTCAATCCGGGAAAGGACTTCCAGGTCTACAATCGTCTCATGCTTTATAATGGAGGATTCCGTAAAAACAAGCCCCTTGCTCAGTTTGGAATTGAGATGAATGTAAGCGGAGTCCGGCCTCGATTCCACGATATGCTTCAGTTTTTTCCGATCTTCTTCAATATGAGCGGGATCTTCGGAAACTACCCCCCAGACAAAAGGAATCCGCTGCACCCATTTTCTCAGAGAAACGTTTTGATCCATCTGCAAGACCAGTTGCAGCCTGGCCTCAAAATCATCCCAGAAGGTGCTGGCGTATAAATGTCCCAGCAATTCCAGGCCCAGAGCCCGGCCGCTGTTATCAAAGGCCTTTACCAGAAGAATTCTTATATGAGGGTCCTCATGCAGCAGACCGCACAAAACATTCAGATCGTAATCGCTCAGGCAAGGCTCGGAAAAATGCAGCCCGATGCCGGCATAAGATTGTTTAATTGATTGGGCGGCATCCGCCTGTTGATTGATTATCAGGATTTTACAAGGTTCCTGGGAATTTATCGAATCCGTATACATATTCTCCCTAACGACAAATTATTTATCCTGTAAACAGCTTTTTACATATTATACGATAAAACGGTCAACAAAAAGAATCTTTTTTCTTCACTTGGAAGCCACAATATCGCCGACCAAGGCTATGCTGTCTTCCGATTTTGGCTGAAATCGCCCGGTAGAGCGCTCCGGAAAAACCCTGAGAATAATCAGTTCTCCTTTATATCCCCTGCTGACCCGGTCGAAAACCAGAAATCGTCTGCCCACCTTTAATCCCTTGTCAGCTCCCAGATTAAGGGCTAAGGTGTTGTAGTCCGCCTTCTGCACCTTTCCCCTGACATCAGGAAAAGCTTCCACAATCCTTTCCGATACTGAAGAAACTATTTTACCTATATCCCCGTCTTCCCGGTAAACCTCCTCCTCCATTATTATCGAGGCGGTCTGAGTATCGATTCCCCTGATAATCACCTCAAAATAATCTTTGGTTTGATAGGCATTGATAATAATTACCTGGTCAACCAGTTTTTCCTTCCCGAATTTGGCCAGATCTTTCAGAGAAAGGGACTCCCTGGATAAGAGCTTAAGATTCTTTTTAAGCCGGCTGACCTGAAACCGTCCGGTTTTCTTCAATAACGCCACTATTTTGTAGTAAAGAGGATCCCTGAGGGAAATTTCTCTCCGGAATCCATTGGTGTATATTACATATACCTGCTGCCGCAACGCAGGGTTCCGTTTGACCAGAGAGACCTTGTCCTTTGCCAACAGCTCGTTCTGATTCTGCCATTTCAGCTCCTTGAAGGTCTTCTTTCCACAACTGTTTTCCACCTCAACCTTGAACCGGTTCTCACCGGGAAGCAGATAATAGTAATGGGAGAAATCAGACCGTTTACCGGCTTTTACCAAGGATACCGGTCTGCCGTTAATCAAAACCTTCTTTATGTAAAAAGGGGAATTAGCCACCCCGGAAACCTCCACCTCCTCCTCACTCACTTCATTAATAGAGGCTTTCAGTCTGGGTGGCCGGGCAAGCAGGCATTTTATCCCCAGCTGTCTTTCCCTGGCCTTCAAGTAATAATACCGGCCCCGCGCCGTATCGGCCTGCTTGAGGGATTGATCCAACATCTCAATCGACTTGTCGCTCTGCCCGGAATGATATAAAGCCACCCCATACTCCCTCCTGGGAAAATAACCGCTGCTTTCCAGAGCGTTGCTTCCGAACAACCGGTTATCAGGCATGTCCGTAGTAGAAAGCTGTTTACTGAAATACCGGGCGGCTTCCTCCCAACGCATCATCATGCTGGCTTCCATTCCTTTCTGATAATACAGGAAATTCTGGCTCTTATTTCCCAGCAGCCATCTGATCGTATCCATGGTCACCATCATGAACCGGTTGCCCAGTTTATCAATGGCCGCCTTCATTTCCGGATTTCCCCCGGATTTCGATTGTCTTATCTCATCCTCCACAAACTGACCGTTGAGCTTATTTTCCACATCCTGCCAATTCCCCTGTTTCAACAAGGTTTCTTTCTTCCCCTTAACCTCATTCAATTCCCGGATGGTATCGGATATCTTTTTTGCCAGGGCAAGTTCCCTGTACTCCTGATACCTCATCCTGTTCTGAAACTCCCTGCTTTTTTTCTCCTGTTCTCCCTTGTTCAGCTTCCGCCAGCCTTTATACTGATCCAGCTCTAAATCCATAAGCTCCACTTTTTTCCGGTCCCTTTCATTCAACTCAAGCAGTTCCATTGAGAGCATCGTTTCCTGATATCCTGTCGAAGACCCGTTTCTCCCCCTGTCCGACCGTTCTCTCCAATCATTCATCATCTCCTTGAATTTTTCCGACCGGGACATTTTATCCCAGCGCTCAACAGAAATAGATTTGTTTCCTCTCAAGGTTTTAGCAACACTCTTCATCCGAAATTCATTCATCATAACAGACAGCTTATCGCTTGTCCGCTGCTTGTCGAAATTGCGGGAAAGGCTCTCAAATTCAGACCGGCCCATCCGGGAAGCCAATTCTTCAAGCGCCTTGTCCCGCTCCGGACTGAGCATGGCCGCTTCATATTGCAGAGCGTTTCTTCTCGGCTGGGGAATAGACAGCCACTTATCCAGCATTTTCGAGTGTTGGCCGCCTTTTAAATCCCGGTAACGTTTCTCCTGCTCCTGCCATTCCCGGGCCGACATCTCGTCTTTCAGCCGGTTTAATTCCTCCTGATATTTTTTACCCCCAAACTGGGCTATTTCCTGAACTGTCCGTTCATTTATGACCCGGCCCTGGGAAAAATCGGTCAAAAAAGCCGAGCTTCCGGGGGAAACCCGGTAAGAGGTCTGGGCCGGCGTCCGCTCCTGCTGGTTTATTAACTTCTGAGCCCGGCCGCGACCTCTGGTTTGGCTGTTTGGTCTAGACCTGTCGCTGAATCCCTGCCGGTTGCCGCTTTTACTGGCCGCTCTTCCTTCTTTCACCTGCCGCGTCTTGTCCCTGATCCGTTCCGCCTGGTCGGTCTTATACGAAAGCATGCGTTCGGCTTCCAGCCTGGTAAGGGAAGACTGAGCCTCCCGGTTCATCTTCAAAGTCTCCAGGGAGTTCGGCAGTTTATCGGTTCTGCTGTCAGGAGGTTGAAACCCCTCAATCCTTCTTTTAAATTCACCCTTCCACTTGACCGCTGAATTCAAGGTATGGTTTGGTATGCTGCCACCCTTAGGCACAATATTCCGATGAGGAAGATAATTCTTTTCCGGAACAGAACGCCAGATATTTTCCACATCCGAACGGCCGTCATTCCCCTTCCGCCGCTTGGCGAGATACTGGACCTCAGCCTGGTTTCCCCTTGAACCCAGTCCCTTTATAATAGATTTCTTGTCAAAAAGGTCTTTGGGGATATCCCTTTCCCGGTCAGCGGATAAATCCGCCAGTTTAAGATTGCGGGAACCATTTTCAACATTGGTAAAACTCATGAGTTCCTGATTTTTCATCTGGAGTCGCTTATCGCCTGAGCTTAAATACTTGTGATTGCGGGGAGCGGTCCCCTGCCCGACAAACCCGGACAACAAACCGGAATCGAGCATTCGACCGCCCCCTTTGTCATAACGGGGCTTCAACCGCCCGCCGGCTTTTCCGTAATTCAACTCCTGCCGCATATCTTCGCTCCGGTTGAATAAAGAAGCGGCTGACTGACCAGGATTTATCCGCCGGTAATCCAATAAACTCCCGTCGGCCACGTTTCCGCGTAATTTCATCCGGTTTCCCTGCCCATTATCGAGAGTCTTCCCCTGAGCCATCATTCTGGAAAACCGTTGTTGATCCAGAACTTGAGGGGTACGCTCCGCATTGAACAGGCTTTGCTCTCCCTGCCGGCGGTTTAACATGGTCATCCCCCGGTTGTCCCGCCGCAATAACCGGCGGGGATCAATACCTTTTTGACGGTTCAGGATGGTTTTTCCCTGCGCTTGGGTTTTCGTGTTTTGCCGGTCAGGTGAAGACCGGCTTTGAAAAGAAGCCATTTCTTTGTCGGGCCTGGTCTCTCTGCTCCCGGATTCCCGGTACTGGGATTCCCCCTTGCCCGCCCTGGACTGAGCCTTAAGCTTTCCACCCTCTGGCCTTCTTTTGGCGGCAATCCTCTCTCCTTCCGGATTCAGCTCCTTCGGTCTCTCTTTCCCCCTGAAACCGATCCTTTCCACCAAATCCTGTCTTCTGCCCGACTGCTCCACTCTCAGTTTTTCCTGCAAAAGCGTGCCCAGTTTCTGTTCCAGCCTGGCCGCCTTGATCTTTAAATCCAGAAGAACGTTCTTTTTCCGTTCCAGATCAGCCACCCTGGTTTTATCATCATGAGTAAACTCGACCTTCCCGGACTTTATCAAGAGCTTGTCCTCTTCCCGTCCGGTTCCGGTCAGCTCCACATTATGTCTGTTCCGCCGGTTTTTCAGATTGCGGTTCACTTTTCCGTCAACCGCCTGATCAAACTGTCGCGGCTTCTTTGGTTTATCGGTTCCGGTCTGCTTAGCCTGTTGCAGGATTTTATCCTTCTGCCGGCGGTTTAACGTTTTTCTCCATTGCTGGTATTTGAGGGAGGATTCCAGCCCCCGGCTTATCATCCGTCTCTGCGCTCTGCTCAACCGGGGAAATTCCGAAACGATCACCGATGCTTTCTGAGTCCGGCTTAATTTGTTCCATTGTTTCCGGGCCTTGTCCATTTTGGTGTCGATATCTTTTAATTTCTTGTATTCCTTAACCGCATTGTTCCACTCCTTGGCATTGATCAGGCTGAGGTTCTGCTCACTTACAATCTTTCGGAACCTCTGGCTGGCGACCCCCTTGACATTATTGCTGAGGGCCTGCCAGTCAGCCGTCATCTTGCGGAGCTTTTCCTGGGTGGTCATCTCGTTAAAAGCACCGGCCGGAACACTGGCCCCCCAATCCTTTTTCCGGTTCCGGAACTGATGCTGTCCGGCCATAGCCTGACTGCCGTCACCCAGGGGAACCCAGATCTCACCCGGTTTGCGGCAGGCTTCACTGGTTTCGCACAGCAAATCGGATTTCCAACAGAAAAAACCGCACCGGCAGCCGCCCCAACCGCACCGGCACCGGACTTTTCCCGGACAGGGATATCCCCATAACCAATGATTAGCGTACGGCCGGGTACAATCGCAACGCTCTGACGGCCCTTCGGAAATACATCCGCACCCTGTCTTGACATTTCCTGATACCTCCAGGGGAAGCAACAGCAACCCGGCCAGAACAAGGCAGAATCCAATGTTCAAAAAAATCTTCATAACAGAATTAACCCGGTCATAAACTTGGCTGACATTTGCCAGACCCCAGAAAATGAATTAGGCCAACGTCCATACAAAATTTGTTAGCCCAAAAAAGTTGAAGGGAAACTGATAAACCATTTCTGATTTCAACAACATATCATCTGCTTTGCTATGATTCCCGAATTATTCGGGTTAAAGG
>JBHHXV010000056.1:0-10817 GCA_046757225.1 bacterium | reverse complement strand
CTTTTTCTAACATAATCCTCAATCCTCCCTTTCAGAATATCCATACCTTTACCTGTAGTGGAAACTGTAGAAACAACCGGTATGTGTAATTCTGCCTCTAAATTTTCTAGTCTTATCTTCTTCCCCAGCTTTTCGGTCTCATCCAGAATCTTGAGAGCCTCCTCCTTGGTAGCCGACCGGGCGAATCCTCTTCTGATAAGAAATTCCGCCACCCAGCCCAGAGCCATACAAACCTCCAGGGGGGCCTGCCTGGGGCAGCTCTTCTCCAGCAGTTGCGCCTTCCGGCGGCAGAAACAGTCCTGGATAGCCCAGCAGTCTACTGATTTGATAATCTCGGATACCCGGTCATACGATGCCACCTCGGAAGAGATAGAGGACAAAGCCCTTTCATGCACCAGGGTTCTGGACATGGCGGTTCGGGAATCGAATACCTCCGACCCCATCTCCTTCTGAAACATCCTCTCCATGATCTCCGCCACCCGTTTATAAGGTAAATCCTGCTTCAGGCGCATGAAGGTGAACTCAAAAAAACCGAAGATGGTGGGGGTAAGCAGATAGCTCTTTTTCCCCTTGACTTCCGTATCCATGACCAGCCCTTTGCCCGCCATCGACTCCAGGATCGGTTCCAGGGTTTGAGCGGAGCGGCCGGTCTTTCTGGCCAGGGACTTGATGGTGGTAGGCCCGAGGGGGAAACGGGAGCCGACGTAAGCTTCCTCCTCCTGGAAAAGCAGGGAAAGCAGCTCGAACATCTCTTTGGTATCCGGCGCTCCCACCTGGTATTCGTTCAAGCGGGCGATCAGGTCTTCCAGAATCTTTCTGGATGGTTGGCGGTGATGCCCCATAACTTACCTCTTCAGTCAATACCAACGTTAAGTTGACAATCCCGGACACTGCTTAAGCTATCCAGGATATCTTTACAAATCAAATCAAGCTGTTTCCGCATCTGCCGGAAAGCCCGGGCATAGGCTTTCCGGCTCAGCCCGTAAGGATCGGGTACGCCCATGAAGCTGGCATGTTTAGGATAGGCTTTAAGGCAGTAAGTCTTTTCCGCAGCCTCGGGAACCAGGGAGATAACTTCCAGGCGGTGATATTCCTCCATGGTCAGAATCAGGTCTGCCTCTTCGATACCCTCTATTTCCAGTTGCCTGGCTTGGTGAGATGCCAGGTTCAGCCCTAAATCAGCCATGGTTTCCACTGCCGGTTGAGCGGCTGAGTAATCGACAAGAGCATTGGTTCCCACGGAAGTAACCGTAACTCTGCCCTGAGCGCCACCCTTTTCCAGGCAATCGCCCAAATAATATTCCGCCATCGGGCTGCGGCAGATGTTGCCGGTACAAACCACCAGCACGTTTCTTACCGGGTTATCGAAAGCTATTCCCTGTTTTGACATATCAGTTATTTGCCGATAAGCCCTCAATCTCTTCCAGCAATTGCTGCTGCTCGAAAATATGGCGGTAGATCCCGCTGGCGGCAGCCAGTTCCTGATGAGTTCCTCGCTGAACTATTTTCCCCTTGTCCATCACAATAATCTGGTCAGCTTCTTTGATGGTGGAAATCCGGTGAGAGATTATCAGACAGGTTCTGCCCTGCATGAATTTTTTTAAACGCTCTTTGATTTGTTCCTCCGTATGGGTGTCTACGCTGGAGAAGACGTCATCCAGAATCAGTACCCTGGGGTCGGTAATCAAGGCTCTGGCCAGGGCGGTGCGTTGCCGCTGGCCGCCGGAAAGGGTGATTCCTTTTTCCCCGACCAGGGTTTGGTAACCATCGCCGAATTCTTCGATATCCGGAGCGATTCCGGCCAGTTCCGCGGCCTGGCGTAAAGCCTTCTTATCCGGTTCCTCTATGCCGAAGGAGATATTCTTTTCCATGCTGTCCGAATAGAGAAAGGAATCCTGAGGCACGTAACCGAACTGTTTCCGTAAATCCTTCAAGGAAAACCTTCTTATATCGACGCCGTCCAGCAGGATTTCTCCCCGGGACGGCTCGGCCAGCCTGGGGAGCAGGTTTACCAGGCTGCTTTTGCCGGCTCCCACGGTTCCTAAAATCCCCAGGGTGGTTCCCGCCGGGACAGTAAGGTCGAGCGGCCCCAACACCGGTTGCTCCGGCCTGGTTTCATAATGGAATTCCACCCCTTTAAACACGATTTCCCCCTTTATGTCCGCAATCTTTTCCGGCTGTGGGGGGTCTTTCAAAGAGGGCTGCTCCAGGATCGTTTCCAGCCTGTCCATGGCCACCTTGCCCCGCTGGTAAAGATTCACCACCCAGCCAAGCGCCATTACCGGAAAGGTGAGCATGGTCAGGTAAGCGGAAAAAGCCACAAAATCGCCCAGGGTAATCTTTCCCCGGGCTACCAGGCTTCCCCCCAGGTAAACTACCACGATCACTCCCAGCCCGGTGGTCACGATCATCAACGGCAGGAATAAACCCCAGATCCTGGCCAGATCCAGATTTTTCTTCACGTATTCCAGGTTGCGCTTTTCAAACCGCCCGGTTTCAAATCCCTCCCTTACGTAAGCCCGGAAAACCCGAATCCCGGAAAGAGATTCCTGTACTGACGAGCTTACCTTACTCAAATTGATCTGCACTTCTTCCATCTTGTGATGGAGACGGCTGCTCATTCCCCTGACAATCAGGGAAACCAGGGGAAGAGGAAGCAGGGCGTACAAGGTTAACCGCACATTGATTTTCAGCATAATAATGCCGGTGGCGATAAAAATAATCATCGTGCTGAAAAAGTGCATGATGCCGGGGCCGACCGCCATTCTCACGGCATTGAGATCCTCGGTGGCCCGGCTCATGAGGTCTCCGGTGGAATTCCGGTGATAAAAACCGGGCGACTTCTCCAGCAGAACAGAAAAGATTTCATTGCGGAAATCGTATTCTATCCAGCGGGAAAGGCCTATAAGGGTAATACGCATTCCGTAACGGAACCCGCCTTGAACAACGGTGGCTCCCACAATCGCGCAGGCATAGCCGATCAATTTACCCTGGGATAGACCGGAGCGCAGGCTGTCAACGGCCAGTTTAAGGAGATAGGGGCTGATAAGGCTTAACGTGTTGGTACAAAACAGAAAAAAGAACCCCAAGGCATACCGCTTCCGGTATTTACGGAAATATTTAAAGATTCTGCGGTATTTTCCGATTTTTCTCTCAACTCCTAACTAGTAGAGCGTTCTGTAATTAACGCAGCAATAAAGTTGTTTTTCTGATATTCTTACTTGTATCAGTTTTCTGAACGAGAAGGAGTATCAACATGGCTAAACGAAGACCATTACATTTAGAATCAGCTATAACCAATAAACTTACTATGATCAGTCAAAGCCGTACTGAAAGGGACGGCTTCACGCTATTTTGTCAAAAAGCAACCTCAAACCTCATAAAATCAGTTATTACCTTGAGCCCGAATAATTCGGGAATCAAACATATCAACCAAGAACCCGTAGTATTTCGTTGGCGCTACAAAATGGATGAAACTGCTGTCGCATGATTGATACGGTAATTACAGAACGATCTGCTAGGGTCGTGTCAAGTCAACTGTCTAAAGTTCTTCCCAGCAGCTGCCGGTCTTGACATTAACCACCAGGGGAACCTTCAAGGCGGCCACATGCTCCATCTCATGTTTCACCATTGAGGAAAGTTCATTGACTTCCGATATCGGGGTCTCAAAGATCAGCTCGTCATGGATCTGGAGGAGCAGGCGGTCTGACCAGCCTTTTTCCCGCAGCCTTTGATCGATATTCAGCATCGCTTTTTTGATCAGGTCGGCGGAAGTCCCCTGGATCGGGGTATTGACCGCCATTCGTTCCCCCATCCTGACGATGTTTTTGTTGCGGGATCTAAGCTCCGGAATCGGCCTCTTTCTTCCCGATAAGGTTGATACGTACCCTTTAGAAGCAGCCTCGGCAATGGTGTTGTCCAGGAAGATTCGGACCTGGGGAAGCCGCTCGAAATAAAGGGAAATAAACTCCTGAGCCGCTTTGTTGGTCACCTTCAGGTCTTTGGCCAGACTGAAAGCCCCCATCCCGTACAAGACCCCGAAATTGATGATTTTGGCCTTTCTTCTCATCTCTCTCTGAACCGCTTCGATCGGCACGCCGAACACCTCGGCGGCTGTTCGGCTGTGGATATCCTCCCCTCCCAGGAAAGCGGAAATCAGCCGCTCGTCCTCCGAAAAATGAGCCAGAATCCGCAGTTCTATCTGAGAATAATCCGCTCCTAATAAGCAATATTGGGAAGACCTGGGAATAAAGGCTTTACGTATAGACCGCCCCTCGGCGGTTCTGATAGGAATGTTTTGCAGGTTAGGGTCGCTGCAGCTCAGGCGGCCGGTGGCGGTGACCGTCTGGTTGAAAGAGCAGTGAATACGCTGATCATCCGATATCTGTTCAGCCAGGGCGTCGGTATAGGTCGATTTAAGTTTCTTGAGCTGCCGGTAAACCAGCATCTCCGCCGGCAGGGGGTGAAGACCGGCCAACGCTTCCAGCACCTCCACGTCAGTGGAATAACCGGTCTTGGTTTTTTTTCTCACCGGTAATTTAAGCCTTTCAAACAGCACCTCAGCCAACTGTCTGGTGGAGTCCGGGTTGAACTCGACCCCCGCCAGCAAGGTAATCCGCTTACCTAAAGCCTCCAGCTTTTCCTGAAATTTTCCGGACAGGTTTTTCAAGATTTCCCGGTCTACCCGGATGCCGTTTATCTGCATCCGGGCTAAAACCTCCAACAAGGGAAGTTCCAGATCATAAAAAAGCTCTTCATAACCGGCTTCCTTTATTTTGGGGAAGAGGATCCGGAAAAGGGAGTAAGTTATTTCCGCGTCTTCCGCCGCGTACCTGACCGCAGTCGGAATATCCACCTGATCGAAGCCGATCTGTTTGGCGCCGGCACCCGTCACCTCTTTATAAGACAACATCCTGTAATTCAAATACGATAAAGCCAGATTATCCAGGCTGTGGCTGGAGCGCTCCGGGTTTAACAGGTAGGAAGCGATCATGGTGTCAAAAGAGATTCCCGCCAATCTGATTCCCGCCCGGCTGAAGACCATCAGGTCGTATTTTATGTTCTGCCCGATCTTTTTATATCGGGGGTCTTCCAGTAAGGGCGTCAGTTCCGCCAGGGCCGTCTCCCGGTCAAGCTGTTGCTGGGCCTCCGGCCCCTGGGTGTGAGCCAGGGGGATGTAATAACCGATACCTTCTTGAAAAGAAAAAGAGATACCCACTATTTCCGCCCGGGCAGTGTCGAGCGAGGTGGTTTCCAGGTCCAGGGCGAACGCTTCGGCATCTTTCAATTGGCCGATTAATTTTTCCAGGGTCTCATGAGTCATTACCGGACGGTAATCTTTTTCAGTTTCCGCCTTATGAGCCTCCGGCAGAAAGGTTTTCAAGAGTGACCGGAACTCCAGCTCTTGCAGCAGATCGGTTAAAACCTCCTCATCAGGGGCCTGGATTTTGAAGCTTTCCAGGTCGAACTCCATCGGCACCCGCTTGTTTATGGTAACCAGCTTCCGGCTGAGAAAGGCTAACGCCCTGTTCTCTTCCAGCCTGGTTCGCTGAGCGGCTGACTTGATTTCATCCAGGCGCTCATAAAGATTATCCAGGTCACCGAACCGCTCGATCAGGGCCTGGGCGGTTTTGGGTCCGATCTTGGGAACCCCGGGAATATTGTCGCTGGAATCGCCCATCAAGGCCATCGCTTCAATAATTTGCTCTACCGGAACCCCGAATTTGGCCTTGGCTTTTTCCCGGTCGTAGGTAATCCCTTTCATTTCATCCAGCATGACGGTACTGTCGGTTACCAGTTGCAGGAGGTCCTTATCCCCGCTGACGATGACCACCTCCATCCCCCGCTCTTCGCCGTAAACCGCCAGGGTGCCGATAATATCGTCCGCCTCGTATCCCGAAAGCTCCAGCGTGGAAAGATTGAACGCTTCCACCGCCCGGTGGATATAGGGGATTTGAACAGCCATATCTTCGGGCATGGGGGGGGCGGTGCGCCTTGTACTGATCGTACATCTCATGGCGGAAGGTAGGCCCTTTGGCATCGAAGACCACCGCCAGGTAATCCGGCCGCTCCTGTTGGATAATTTTATTGAGCATCTTGCAGAAGCCGTAAACAGCGTTTGTGGGCAGGCCGTCGCTCCGGGAAAGCTGCCTTACCGCGTAAAAAGCCCTGTAGATATATGCGCTGCCATCGATTATGTATAAACTGGCCATTTATTTCTTCTTTTTTTTCTTACGTTTTCGTTTTTCCATATCTTCCTGGATCATTTTTATGAATTTGTTGGGCTTTTTGGAATTAAGGGCTTGAAGGTAGCCCAGGGAATAGAGTTTCAATCTTTTTTCCACCAGAGACTCGGTTTTATCTTTTTCGTAATCCAATCGCATCCATTTGGCCAACTCGGCTTTTAATTCAGTTATCTCTCTGGAATAATTGGAATTGTGAATACGATTCCGCTTCTCGTACAGGTCTTTTCCCAGGTCGTAAAACTCGTATTGATCAGTCTGCGGCCCGGGAGTCATGATCAACTTTTTATCCTTATCGATGATCGCCCGGCTGTATCCGGCGACCCTGGAACGCTTCCGGTATTGCTTATAATCAGGAAAAAAGGTTTCTCCTGATTCCACAAAAGCCTTCAATTTCAAGACCTTGTTATCATCTTTTAAAAAGGGATAGAGGTTTTCTCCATCCATCAGCTCTGATTTATACTTTACTTCCGCCAGGGAAAGGATGGTGGGGGCGACATCGATAATTCTGGTAACTTCTCCAATGGTAACGGGGTCGGGCAGTTTCCTGGGATAGCGGATTACCAGGGGAACCTTGATGGTGGTGTTATAAAGAAATTCCCCATGCCCGAAATGCCGGTAATGATCCCCCAGGTTTTCCCCGTGAAGGCCGGCGATAACCAGGATGGTGTTTTTGGTAAGATTGTTGTTTCTCAGAAAGGCGTTGATTTTTCCCAGCTGGGTGTCGACCGCATGGATATCCTCATCATAGCGGTCGATAGTGGCGGTTTGTTGGTCGGGGCTGTATGCCCGGTCAAAGATTTTATCCGAAGTTATCATGCCGTCTTGATTGAAATGGAAAAGGGAGAGGTTTCTCTGCCGTCCTCTTTCCGGGGTCTTGGTAAAGGGGAAGCGCAGGTAAGGACGCGAGGGGTCATGATAATGAATCCAGGCGAAAAAATGTCTGGTCTGATGTTTTTTCAGCCAGTCCAGCAGCCTGCCGGTTAATCGCTCGGCGATAATCGGCCTGGGTACGCTCAAGAAAGAATCGAACCCCTTCCCGATTCCCCGGGACTGGCTGACCACCGGATTTCCGCTGAAAGCGGCGGTCTGATATTCATAGATTTTCAGGTATTTGGCCAGGGTTTTTTCGGTTTTGGCCAGAGAGGCCATGGTTACCCTGAATCCGGTGTTCTGGGGGTAACGGCCGCTGAACAATGAAACCGCCGCTCCGGCCGAGCGGGGAACAGTCGTGTAAAAACGTTTAAAAACAATGCCGTCTCTTGCGATTTTTTCAAGATTAGGGGTGGTATTCTGTTGGTAGCCATACAAGGACAGATGATCAGGCCTGAAGGAATCGACCGTAACCAAGACAATGTTGGGGTAGGTTTTGTTTCCTATAATTCCTAAAACAGTAAAAACCACGCCGATTACCGTGATCAAGAGAACAGTGGTTTTCAGAACCCTTATCCACCGTTTGATATGGTATGCTCTCGCTCGCTCCTGCGCAGGGGAAAGTTTTTTACGCATTGTTTTTCATGAACCGTGGAATAAGCCAGAAACAGAATCCGGCCAACAAATAAAATACCGCCGCCACATCCAGGTTGGCGTCGAATCCATACGTTAAAGCGATTACCGCCGCCAACACCGACCCGGCTACAGAGGCCACTCCATTGACCCCCCAGTACCAGGGGATATTCGAGTCTGTCCCCCAGGTTTTCAAGCCGGCGGGAAAGGGAACCCCCATCAAGACGGCTGGAATCATTATCAGAAACACGCTCAGCAGCGAACGCAGCATTATCGGTTGCCTGATGGTCTGATCGATAAAGTTTACGATCAGACCGGAACTCAGCACCAGCACAACAGCCAGAATAAAAGAAATCGCCGGTAAAAAAACCTTGCTCCCAACGGCGAAATCGGTAAGAAAGTTTCCTCCCAGGCCCGCTCCCGCAAGAACAGCCACCAAGACTACGCTCAAGGTGAGCTGGGGGTAACCGAAATAAAACGAGAACCGCTTTATCAGGGTTAATTCTACCATCATAAAAGCGATTCCGATAAAAATAAAATAAAGCAGAGAAAAAAGCGCCGGGAATTTCCCGCCGGCATCGTTCTTCCGAAAAAGCATGAAAATGACGGTCAAACTTAATAAAATCAAGATCAATATCTTTAAAAACGTTTTTAATTGATGCCGGTGATTGTGGACCACTTCCAGAAAGTAGGGTTGATTGTCGGTCACCGGTTCCAGGTTGATGGCGGCGGCCCGGCGATACTCGGAAGGGGAGTGCCGGCCGTTGGCGATCAGATTGAAATCCGTGAAAATCTGTTGGGCGAGGTCGCTTTTGCTGTAATCTATCCAATAATACGGTAAATAAAGCAGCCTGACCCCCGCCTGGTCGGCCAGTGATTTTATCCGGTCCACCCGGTCCACTTTGAAGGCGTTTTTGCTGAATATCAAGAGATAATACCAGTCAGAGGGAGCCAGGGCGATCATCCGGCGGCTGGCTTCATGGTAGGGCAGTCCTTGCTTATGGAAATGCTCCAGGGCCGTGTGCAGGAATTTCTCGGCCAGTTGCGGGTAATTGATGTAGAGGGTTAAAACCCCGTTGTCGGTCAAGTGGTCGAAATAGAGCTTAAAGGCTTCCATGGTGTACAGGTAGTTTTCCAACTGCCCCAGAGCGGCGATATCACTGAAAGCATAGGTGCTGCTTAAATTCATGACTATCCGGTCGTATTTCCTCCGGCTTCGCATGAGATAGGTTCTGGCGTCGGTTACGTGGAGGTTTACCCCTTTTAACCCATAGACATCACCGCTGAAAGCGGCCTGCTCATTGGTCAGATCGATCACCCCCCGGTTGATCTCCACGGCGTCTATCCGGGAAGCCCCGGACAAAGAAGCCATTAAAACGTCCCTTCCCCCGCCGGCTCCCAGAACCAGGATCTGATCGTTTTTCCCTTCCCGATAAGGCAAATAGAGGATATCTTTTTTCAGTTTTCCGGCGGTTTTTTCCTTACCGTCGTAATAAAGTATCTGGGCCTCGCTGCCGCCGTTGATAAAAACGCTTTTCTTGGTGCCGTCCATGCTGGCTTCCAGCAGGTCGCAGCGGGAGTATACGTCCCACAGGCTTTTTATCCACCTGGCTTTGAAACGGGGATAATTCAGGGTCTCTCCCAAAGGGGTGTTTGTATTTCTCAGTTGGGACTCTCCCACAGAAATAACCGGGATCCACCCCCGCATGAAAAAGATCAGGATGGCGGCCGATAAGGGAACCCATTTCAGCTTTTCTTTCTCGTCAAAGAAGAGAAGCGCAGCCAGAGCGGCGGCAAGTATGGGAAGGTATCCGGATAATCCCGTCAGTCGGGTGACCAGCAGCAATAACAGGGTGCCGGTAACCGCCCCCAGCAGATCGAAGAGATAAAGTTTTCCGCTCTTGTCCGGTATCTCTTTATACAGGGAAGTCATTATCGCTCCCCCCACTAAAAAGGGGAATAATCCCAGAACAACCGCTCCCGCCATCCCTGCGGAAAACCGGGAAACCAGAAAAAAAGTAAGGCCGATAACCAGCGGAAAAGACCAGGCATACCATTTCAGACTCTCCTTACGATTGATAAGGAAACCGGACATGATTCCGCCCAGTCCCAGCCCCAGCAGGGAAAGAGAAAGCATCAGAAACAGCAGTTCCATCCGGAACAATATGGAAAAAACCCGGATGATCAGGATTTCATAGGATAAAACAGCCGCGCTGCTTAGGCCAAGAGAGAGCTTTATTTTGGATTCTTCGGTTATCATATGTTGATTGTTTTGGAATCGGAATCAGGATATTATATAAGAAAGAATCGGGAAAAGCACCCATTGTGAAGTTGTTTGCGGATTACTTCTATGGTATTCTCTCATTTATATGGTTAAGCAGCTGTCATTATCGGTCTGTCTCTTGTTGCTGTCTACGGTTTCTTTTGCCCAGGAGAAGAACCCCGTGGTTTCTCTGTATACCGGCAAAGGCTCAGTAAGCATAGAATTATACCCGGAACAGGCGCCGAAGACGGTTGACAATTTCCTGAAACTGGTTAAAAATGGATTTTATAATGGCCTTGTTTTTCATCGCTATGTTCCGGGATTTATAATTCAAGGCGGTGATCCCAAAGGAGATGGAACCGGAGGCCCCGGTTATACGATTCCGGACGAGCATGTTAACGGTTTAAAGCATGTGAAAGGAGCGGTGGCCATGGCCCGAACCAGCGAACCCGACAGCGCCGGCAGCCAGTTTTACCTCTGCCTGGGCCCGGCTCATTTCCTGGATAACCAGTATACTGTTTTTGGGAAAGTCGTATCAGGCATGGAAAATGTACTGAAACTCCGTAAGGGTGATGTTATCGATAAAATCGATTTTTCCCAAGAATCACTAATCAATACGGGCGATTAACTCAGGGGGAGAGTGCCACCTTCACACGGTGGAAGCCGCTGGTTCAAATCCAGCATCGCCTACCAATTCAATTAACAAGAACAGGAGCACCTGCGTCACAAATAACAATTTGGGCGTGGATTCTTTACTGTCCCTTTCGGGGAATGGGAGAAAAGCCCTCGCCTTCAGGCGAAGACTT
>JBHHXV010000055.1:0-10853 GCA_046757225.1 bacterium | reverse complement strand
GCAGTATCTATATCGGCGATTCCAATATTATAGATAACAGCGGTACGGGTGGTATCAGGGCCCGGTACAATTATCCGGGAATTACGGTTATTAACAACACGACCGTTGATAAGCTGGGTAATTCTTCCTCCACCGGCTTTGAATATAATTACAACTGGGTGTCAATCGTTAACAACGCGACAATCAACGGCAGTTACGGGTTTACCGCTCAGGAGAATACCGGGGGGATTTTCCTGTCCGGTAACGGCGCCTTCCCTAACGTTTCCATCTATAACAACAACTGCCCCATTACCGTCAGCAATTCCAGCATTACCAATACGATCTCGATGATGTGGAACTCCGGATACGATCTTGTCGTTGTCAATAATCCTTACATTCAATCCTTTGAAGGTCAGAATAACTATTATTTTGGCGCTCAAAAGAAAATTATAATAGACAATAACGTTTATGTGGGGGTTTACCGTTCCAGCTGGAACGGCGCCGCCTGGTCGATTACCAACAACTCGTTAGTGAACTTTACCAGAGACCCGAGTGACCCTTATGGCTGGATGGGTTCCAGTTATAATATTATTGTAAAGAACAACACCGTGGTTAACGGCGATCTCAGGGCCCGCAGAAGCGGAGGTTTCGGTTCTGTCTACGCGTTGTTTGAAGGTAATTCAATTATTAACGCCAGTACCAGTTTTCAGAATACCAACAGCTCGGGGGTCAGGTATCTGAACAATACGGTAATAAACGGATATATCATGGCCGAGGGTTGCGATGTCGATATCCTGGGCAACGGTCAGATCAACGACTATATTAACATTCGTTCCGCTTCCAATAAGGACGTTTCCCTTTCCAACAACTCCATAAGCGGCAGTGTAAGCATAGACAACGTGAGACAGGCGGATATAGATAACAATACGGTAACCGGCCTGGTATCTCTCCGGGCCGGTTCTTATTCCAGCGCCATGAGTATTACCGATAATCCGCAGCTGGCGGGAATAAGTATCAATAACAACAACTACAGCGTCATTCCCGTGATAACCGGCAACAGTATCCTGAATGACGCTTCCAGCTATGGGATATCGGTTACTTTGGGCGGGGCGTCAGTGGCCAACAACTATATCTTCAGCAACCTGGGCGGCATTGAGGTCAGTGATTCCTACACCAATCTTAAAATCAACCAGAACAGTGTTCTTAATAACCGGCGCTCCGGTATCAGGGTTCAGTCCACCCCCCTCTTTACCATTACGAACAACGTTATTTTGAGCAACGGCCTTGATGATTATGTGGAAAACGGCGAATATTTCGCTTCGGGAATTCAGGTAAGAGACTCCACCTTCAATAATGTAACAGGCAACACCATCCGCAACAACAAGTTCGCCGGCATCGCTTCCTACAGCAGCGGGGGAACCATTTATAACAATACCGTTCAGAACAATGGTACCACGACCGGCGGTTCCTTTGTCTGCGAAGGAGTCGGCGGCAACGGCCGGGGAGGGTTCGGGGTCAGGAATCTGGATGCCGGCGAGGTGTTGTCCATAGACAACAATACGGTAGTGGACAACACTATTAAATCAGTACAGCATCGCCCCGGAAGCCTGGGAGACCTGTATTATGAGGGATCTCTGGTCGCTCCCGGCGGCGCTATCTGGAACCCTGGCGACATGATTGTTTATATCACCACCTCCAACACCACGGTAAACGGGGCCGATATCAGCGGGGGAAGCATCTGGGGGGTAGTGGTGACCGGGATGGTGGATAATGTTTCCATTACCAACTGCGCCATCCACGACAACGGCACCACCGCCAATACGGCCGGCCCGGACGGAGAGACTGTCGGAGGCGGTATTCTGATAGCTGCCGGGGCTGATGTTTATATGTCGGGCAATTCGGTCTACAATAACGGGCTACAGGCTCAAACAATGGGAAGCAGCGGTTATGTGGGAGTGGCGCTGCGCTGCGCGGGCACGAACACAACCCTGGTCAATAATACGATCGAAAACAACGCCAATGACGGGATCGCTTTCCGTGACGCCAACGGTTACATCGGTCTGAGCGGTCAGGGGAACACCATCCGGAACAACGGCCGTCACGGTGTCGGGCTGATCTCTTTTACGGGAGGCTCCACCAGTACGCCGGTGATCGCCTACAACTTGATTTACTCCAATACCGCTTTCGGAGTGGGGGGCTACAGCGTGGTCAATATGGCGGCTACCATGTCCAATAACCTGATTTACAGTAATCATGCAGCCACCAACACCCTGGGCCCGGGAGGGACGGATATCGGAGGCGGGGTCAACTTTTACAGCCTGACCAATGTGGCCCTGGTGGACGCCAACACCGTCAGGAATAACGCCGGGGTCAATGTCGGCGGCATCGGCACCACCCTGTCCAACGGCACCCTGTCCGTCACCAACAACCTGATTACCGGTAATTCAGGCACTGCCAGCCAGTCCTCCGGGGGAATCGGATTGCGGAGTACTGGCAGCGCTTTTGTACTGTACGCCGATGGTAACACCATCACTAATAACAGCGGTTATGTGGCCGGGGGAATCGGGGGCACCCTGGGGAACGCGGCCAGTATTACCATCTCCAATAACGAGATCGGCAATCACGGCTCCGATTCCGGGGTCGGTTTCGAGCGGTTTACTTTCAGCAACGGGATTTCCGTTGTCAACAATGACGAGAACGGGGGAATTCATAACAACAACTATGGCGTAAGTTTCCGATACAACGGCGGCAATATTTACATAGGCGACAGCAACAGCGTAACCAACAGCGGCACCGGAGGAATCAGAGCCAGCAGTAATGAAGGGGTAACCGTAAAAAACAACACCGTGCTCGATTCCCTGGGAGATTCCTGGAGCGGGTACGGGTTTGAATACAATTCGGGTCCGATTCTGATTACCGGCAACGGGCCCATCAACGGGTACGGTCTGGCGGCCCGGTACAACACCGGCGGGATTTCCTTCACCAACAACCAGTATATCCACTATATGGACTTCTGGTACAACACCGGCAACGTGATCATGGCCGGTAACACCACCATTGACGAGATGATCGGGCAGGCTCAATCCAACAGCGGGGGAAGCCATTTTCTGGTGGATAATAACACGAACGTGAGTTTCGGTCTGCTGGGCGCGTTCGACATGGATTTCTCGATCACCAACAACTCGCTGGTCAATATCAACACCACCGGTTTCATGAGCGGCTGGGCCGGATATGGGGGCGGCCTGCCGGGAGGTTATTCGATGGGGGTGGTCATTAAAGGAAACAGTATCGTCAACAACAACCTCTGGGCGCAGAACATGCGGAAATTCGAGGTGTCCGATAACAGCGTCATCAACGCCTCCCTGAATTTCCGGTACATTAATACTGACGGTCTCAAGATCTCGAATAATACGATTATCAACAATTCCATTCAGGCGCAAGACAACAGTTTCGCCTACCTTCTGGGAAATACGGCAGTCAACAATACCGTTTCCTTCCAGAACAGCGAGGTTTCCGTTGCCAACAATTCACTGGACGGAAGCTATGTCAGTATCCTTAACACCACCAACCAGATGGATTTCCTGAATAATACCGCCTCCGCCACCATAAATATCCGGGCAGGATCCTCCTCCACCGGCATAAGGGTCGCCGATAACCCCCAGCTTACCGGCGGAGTCAGCATCAATAACAGCGGTTATGCGATAATTCCGGAGATAACCGGGAACAGTTTCATCAATAACGCTTCCAGCTACGGGGTGTCGGTTACCACGGGCGGGGCGTCAGTGGCCAACAACTATGTTTCCAGTTGTACCGGGGGAATCAGGTTCGAGAATGTTTCACTTAATGTCAACGTACTTGATAATACCATCTATAACGCCTCCCTTTTCGCTATCAGGCAGGCAAGCGGCAGTATTGACGCCACGATAAAAAACAACACCATAGATAATGTCGATATAGGGATGTTCAATGCCGCTTCCGGCACCTTCCAGCTTTATGACAACACCATAACCAACGTTACCACCTGTTACAGCGGTTCGATGAACGATGTGCAGGGTAATGTCTGCAGTGGTGGCGGCGGCGGTGGAGTACCCGTAACCGTGACCAGTTACCCCTTAACCCAGCCCTTATGTATCGTAGTAGGAAGCGGCCCCAAGGCGATGTTTGGGGTCACCCTGACCCCTGCAGCGGGAACCGTTAATCTTGGCGACACCTTCACCATCACCAGTACCGATGGTATGCCCAACCAATCTCCTGCTCGCTTTACCGCTGCCGCTTTGTATGAAGACAATGGAGACGGAGTCTATGATGCGAGCGATACGTTTGTCTCGAATATGGACATGATCTGGGCTGGTAACACGCTGAGCTGTACGTTGCCGTCTAACCCCGATTATACGGTTGCCAGCGGTGGCACTGATTTTATCCTGGTGATGACCTCGGCAATGGTGTTCACCCCTACCTATGTCGAATTCAATATGTACTACGGCGATCTCACGATGGATTCCCCTGGTACGGTGGACGTCTTTTCTGATATTACCGGAGATCAGTACACTCTTGGTTCACCGCTGGTTTGCCCATCGGTTACTGCCGGCAGCCATGCTTTGAGTGAAAGCACCGGTGTGGATAAAGGCGGGATAAGTGCCATGTTCGGCCTCAAACTGACAGCCTCGTCCGGCATCGCCAACCTGTATGATCTGCGGATCAGGTTTGATTCGTCAGCCACAGGAAATCAAAGCGATTTGTCCGATTTCGCTTTCTATGTGGATGACGGCTCAACCTCAGGCCAGTTTGATGTCAGCGACACCTTGATCGGCAGCCTGGCCTGGAATGCCGGTTATTATTCCTTAAATACCATCGATCCGAACCAGACAATCGCCACCTCTCCGGGCACAGACTTTATGGCGGTGGGAACCGTCAGCACCGGAGCCACCAGCAACGCTACCTTACAATTCAGTCTCGCCAACGGCGTTTCGGATCTCCAGGTGGATTTCCCGTATACGGTTAACGCCTTTACCGCTTTCAGCGGCAATCAGACCTATAACGTCAACCCGACCTCGGTCAGTGTCGCCAGCTACAGCACTACTGAGGCGACCACTGTGGTGCAGGGAACAACCTACGCGATGCTTGGTTTTACCCTGACCGCTTCGGTGGGAACCGCCGATCTGGCGGGTGTGCGGGTTAAGCTTGATGCTTCCTCGACCGGCGGGCAGAGCGATATCTCCGGCCTTACCCTGTATGAGGATACCAACGCGGACGGCAAATATTCCAGCGGCACCGATTCCTCGATAGGGGCCATGACCTGGAACGCAGGCTCCGGCTACTATGAACTTTCAGCCAATCCGAGTCAGCCGATTACCAGCTCAGGAACCGACTTTATCGTGGCGGTTGCCGTCGATGCCGCCGCCGCGGGCGGCAATACCCTGCTGTTCCGGCTGGACAACACCGCCTCCGATCTGTCGGTTGATTCCCCGGATACGGTTAATGCCTTTACCGCTTTTACCGGCAATCAGACCTTTACTGTCAACCCGACCTCGGTCAGTGTCGCCAGCTACAGCACCACCGAGGTTACCACCGTTGTACCGGGAACTACCTACGCCATGCTCGGTCTTACGCTGACCGCTTCGCCGGGGCCTGCTGACCTGGCGGGTATGCGGGTCAAGCTGGACTCCTCCTCAACCGGGGGAGTGAGCGATATCTCCACCGTTACCCTGTATGAGGATACCAACGCGGATGGGAAATATAGTTCAGGTACCGATTCCTCGATCGGGACGATGACCTGGAACGCCGGCTCCGGGTACTATGAGCTGGCGGCCAATCCGAGCCAGCCGATTACCGTCTCCGGAAACAACTTTATCGTGGCTGTTACCGTTGATGCCGCCGCCACGGGCGGCAATACCCTGCTGTTCCGGCTGGACAACACCGCCTCCGATCTTGTGGTCGATTCCCCGAATACGGTCAATGCCTTTACCGCCTTTACCGGCAATCAAACCTTTACTGTCCAGGGAGGAGCCGCCAGCTCCATAACGATTACCAGTTACTCACTCAGCGAACCGCTCTGTGTTCTGCGCGGCAGCCAGCACGCCATGTTCGGGTTTACGGCCACCACCGACCAGGGAGACGCCAACCTGGGAGCGGCCCTGAAATTCGACCAGAGCTGGTCTGGCGGCTGGCCCCAGAGTGGCCCAGGCCTGGTGCAGAGCGCGGCTTTGTATGAGGATGACGGGGACGGGGTGTTTGACGGGGGGGATACCTTCGTCACCAACATGACCTATCATGAGGGATCCTGGGGCTGGCCCAGCACTTCACCTTACATCGATATGCAGGGACAGGCTAACCCGGATTACACGGTAACCAGCACGGGAACTAACTTTATTCTGGTGATTACCGTTTCTGCCGGCGCTTCTCCCGGACAATATCTGGATTATACGTTAAAGGATGGAAATGTTACCATGGAGGCTTCTCAAGCGGGTTCTTCGCTTCCGGTGAACTCCTTTACCAACTTTACTCAGGATCAATACTTTATTCAAATGTCATGTCCTTAGGGGAAAAGCCCGCCACAGACCCAATCATTGCTTAGAAATTGACCACTTCTCCTTTCCGATAATAACAAAAAAAGTTTTAATTTCGGGCGAATGTCTGTATATTAGGTAAATTTATAAATGGAGTAAACATGCAAGAGAGTACCCAACAGGAAAATCAAAGGCTGGAAAAACTGGCCGATATCAGGGAGGAAGGAATCAACCCCTACCCTAACAATTATCCGATTACCTGCCCGGTCGCTTCTCTAGTCTCCCGGTACATAGACTTTTCCGAAGACCGGCTCAAGGAGACCGGGCCGGTAAAGGCGGCCGGCCGAATCGTCTCCCTGCGGGGCCACGGCAAAACCTGCTTCCTGCATCTCCAGGGCAGCGATTCGGTAAAGCTCCAGGTATATCTGAGGAAAGATTCCCTGGGAGAAAATTATACCCTGATCAAAAAATGCGATATCGGAGATTTTATCGGCGTGGCCGGAGAGCTTTTCCGGACCAGAACCGGAGAATTGACGGTTCATGCCCGGGAACTGGTTTTTCTGTCCAAATCATTGCGCCCCTTACCGGAAAAATGGCACGGGCTCAAGGATATCGAGATCCGCTACCGGCAGCGCTACCTGGATCTGATAGCCAACCCGAAGTCAGTGGAAATCTTTATCACCAGAAGCAGGGTTATCCAGTTTATCCGGGCATTCTTAAATGACCGGGAGTTCCTGGAGGTGGAAACCCCGATGATGCACCCGATTCCCGGAGGAGCGGCCGCCCGGCCCTTTATAACTCATCATAACACTCTGGATATCGATCTGTACCTGAGAATCGCCCCGGAACTCTATCTCAAGCGGCTGATCGTGGGCGGCTTCGAGCGGGTCTACGAGATAAACCGCAACTTCCGGAATGAAGGGATCTCCACTGAGCACAACCCGGAATTCACCATGATCGAGTTTTACCAGGCGTACGCCGATTACCACCAGTTAATGGATATGACCGAGGAGTTGATCCGCTCGCTGGCCCGGGAGGTTCTGGGAACTTCCGCAGTCGATTATCAGGGTCACCGGATAGATTTCGGCGCGCCCTGGAAGAGAATCGGTCTTAAGGAGGCTATCGTTGAGCGGGACAGGACTATCAACTTGGTGGATCTGGACCGGGCGGAAAAACTGGAAGCGCTCGCCCGGCGGCTGGAGATCCCCCTGGAGAAAAAAAGCCCCGGAAAGCTGCTGATGGAGATCTTTGAAAAGCTGGTGGAGCCTCATCTGATGCAACCCACCTTTGTTATCGATTTTCCCACGGAGGTTTCCCCGTTATCGAAATCCAAGCCGGACGATCCCGGGACGGTGGAGCGGTTTGAGCTTTATGTCGCCGGTTTTGAACTGGCCAACGCCTTTTCCGAGTTGAATGACCCGGCCGAACAGCAGGCGAGGTTTGCCTCACAAATGGCGGAACGGGAATCGGGTGACGATGAAGCCCACCAGATGGATGAGGATTACATCACCGCCCTGGCATACGGCATGCCCCCCACCGCCGGGGAAGGGATCGGCATCGACCGGCTGGTCATGATCCTCACAAACTCGCCCTCTATCAGGGACGTCATCCTCTTTCCCCAGTTGCGCCGCCAGATTCAATAATCGGAAAACTGACAGACAAACCGGTAATCACATAATTTGCATATGTCCGGCTCGGGAGTGGGGGGGAAATCCCCCCGGGCAATCCTTTGGACGTAGGTTTTTATCTGTCCCAGGAGATTGTCTTCTTTCAGCTTCCCCTCCTTAAAGCCTAAAAAGGTTTTTAAATCCTCCAGAGGCCAGGTATTCTTTTTGAGGGAGTCAGTGGAAAAACGCACGAACTCCCCGTTCTTGACTAACAGGAATCCCGCTTCCAGGCTGTCTATACCTTTTTGATTCTCTATTAAAGCGGCCAGCAGATAGACCGGCAGTTGCAGGGTATCCAGTTTCTCTCTCCTGATCCTTTTCCGGTAATAATCGCCGGCCCTGCTGTTTTTATAATCGATTACCGTTAATTTATGTTCGCTCTTATCCAGCCGGTCGATCTTCCCTTTTAAGACAAGCTCCTTACCGAAATCCAGCCTGATACCGGTATTGATCCGGAAAGGGCGCTCGAACCAGACCGGTTTCAGGCCCTCCTCCAGCAGCCGGTCAAGATCGCTTCTTAAACTGTGCAATATCCGCTCGGTGGCCAATCGGTTCTGAACCTCGCGGAGCCGGTAATCTCCTCTCCCTTCGCGGTTTTTACCTTCTTCCAGTTCCCGGGTGACGGTTTCCTTCCACCACTCTGTCAGACTTTCTTTTGACGAGCCCGCTTCCAGGAAGCCGGCGGTCAGTCTCCCGCATTTTTCCATGATTCGGTGAATCAGATTTCCTTCGGCCAGAGGGTCAGCCTCCCAGTCGGCCGGATAAAACCCCGGAATTTCCATGATCTTGTTCAGGAAGAATTTCCGGGGGCACTGGGCGTACATTTCCAGGCTGGTGGGAGAAATCGAAAAAAAGCGCTCATCCGAGAAGCGGTCGATTATTTTCTGAGATATCCGGTTACTTTCGGAAACTTTCTCAGTCCGTTCCAGGTTCGGTAAAACAACCTCCAGCACCCTGGAGAAATCAGGAGATTTCTTCCTTTCCGCAAACAGGGCTTCCGCTGCCGGGTCGGGAAAATCGAGCTGATAATCATGAACCAGTTTGGCTTCCAGCTCAAAATCCTGGTACACCCGGTGGTAATCCAGATCGGTCAAAGACCGGGGAACATTACGCCGCTCTATTTTTCCTTTATATGTATCAAGAAATTCCCGCAGGAAAAGAGACTGGTCATCTTCTTCCTCTTCTCCCCAGTAAGAAAGGAACAGCGATTTTTCCGCAGCGGACAGACCCAGATAAAAGGCCGATCTTTCCCGCTCCCAGTCTTCGGGCGTCTGGTTCTTGGAAGAGCTGGGGGGATATTTCCCCTCTTTCAGTCCTCCGATAAACAGATAGCCGAACTTCATGCCCACCAGGTCGAGCAGGTTGAACACCCTGACTCCCGTTTCGCACGAAGCGGTTTCGTTCAAGGCGGTTACCTTGTTAAGCAGAAAGGTGAGCAGATCGCAAAACCGGAGGAAAGCAACCGATTCTTTTCCCCAGAAACCGGCCGAACCTTCGGACAACTCGTCCAATACCACTTCAAAGGCCTGCAAGCAACTGACATCCCGTTTTACAGAATCAAGCTGCCGGTCTAAAAAGCCGAAATGCTTCAATAACCGCCGATAATCATCAACAAAATCACGCAGGCTCCTACTTCCGTCCAAGCCCTCCAATAATTCCAGACAGGCATTCAGGCTTTGAAAAACATTCTCAAACCGGGCGGTATCTTTTCCTGATTCCAAAAACCGTCCAATGCTCTTTCGATAATAATCCCCGTCCCCCTTTACCACCCCGGCACGCTCAAACAGTTCCTTAAGAAGGTCTCCCTTTTCCAGGCGGAAGTAACCGGATCGAAACAACCGGAGCAACTCCCTGCTGTCAAAACCGGTCTTGATTACGGATAAGGGAATCAAGGCCGCTTTGAGGGCCGGGTTCAATGTGATCGGGTTTCCCCGCCGAAAGGAAAGGGGGATTCGGTAACGGTTGAAAACATCGGTAATAATCGGTCCATAGCGGGAAAGATCCCTCATTCCCATCCCGATGCTCTCTATCGGAACCACCTGTTTAAGCAGTTTTCGTGTCTGGCGTCCGATTTCTTCCACCTCCCGGTAATACTTATCGGCAAAGGAAACGACAACCTTGTAACCCGGTTTATTCATAGACTTAAAGCATTGGAAAATAGTTATTGCCAAAGATAACCTGATTTGATCAAGACCCTATCATATACGAAATACTTTACAATTGGGCATAAAAATGCTATTTTGTTTTTCCTTTTGTCCTCAAATGTCTTGTTTTCGGACAAAAACAGTATCGGCAGCCAGTCTTGAAAAGATATATGGCAAGTCCAGATAACGTTGAGAACTGCTATCTCATTGATAACAAGCCTTTAATTCCTGAATCCTTCCCTGGAGGGGAACCAGGCGCGATTCTTGCATATTTATATAAATATGAGATTTTATTCTTTATTGATATTGCCGGATAAATATTTTATATCTCAGCAAGATAAAGGAAAAACCTTGTGCTGTATTGAGAAAAAAGTAACCACAGTGAATTGCTTTATCCTTAATTCCGTGGCAAACTTATACTGTGAGCGTATAAACATAATGTATAAATGGAACTAAAAATGTCTTCCATCAGAAGCAAAATGTCGATTTTTCTGACATTCACCTTTCTGGTTTCCCTGGTTTTTGTCTCCCGGCCGGTCTGGGGTCGGGGAATCGGT
>JBHHXV010000054.1:0-10985 GCA_046757225.1 bacterium | reverse complement strand
CGCTGGGACTGCCGGTAAAGGTTCTCTTTGAGGGTTTCGGAAACGTCGATCGGCGAAATATTTAAGAACACCCCCTTGTTCCTGGTTTCGTACCAGTAGACGTATTGCGGGTCATCTTCGGTCATGATCCGTTTGAGGTTGGTGTGAAGTTCCAGAGCCCGGCGGGAGCATGACTGCAATTCCTCGCTCACCTTCGGTAAAGCCATAAGAGAAGCCACCAGCAGTTCCAGTTTGTCGAGCAATTTCTTGACCGCCTCCAGCAGGTCGGTCCTTTTCCGCAGCGGCTGTAATTTATGCTTGCCTGGGTTCTCAAAAAAAATATTAAAAAAGGCTTCGGAACAGTTTCCTAATTTTCCGGCTGTCTCTTCCGCCTTTTTATTATCATTGCCGGAAAGTTCTTTCAAACAATCTCCCGCCAGCTCCCGCAGGTTGTAGTTGCTTACGGTGGTGCCGAAATAACCGGTAACCGTGTCTTCCAGTTGATGGGCTTCGTCAAAGATCACCGCGTCGAAATCGGGGATCACCTGCCCGTATTTGCCCCTTTTCAAAGCCAGGTCGGCAAAGAACAGATGGTGATTAACCACGATCAAATCCGATTTATAGGCCCGCTTTTTCATGCGGGTGATAAAACAATCCCGGAAATGGGAGCACTTCTGGTTATCGCAAAGCTCGCTCCGGGAGCAGATCTCCATCCAGAGGGGCGATTTATCCGGCAGGAACTCCAGTTCGCTCCGGTCGCCGGTTTCGGTCTTTTCCAGCCACTTGTTAATCCGGGAATAGATTTTCGCCTGATATGTTCCCGGCAGTACCCCCTGTCTGGTATTACTGAGAAATCTCTTGTAACAGAGATAATTCGACCTCCCCTTCATGTAGCAGGCGGAGAAATCATCACCCAGGATACTCTTTAAAACCGGCAGGTCTTTATAATAAAGCTGCTCCTGGAGGTTTCTGGTACCGGTGGAAACCACCACCTTCAGTCCGCTTTTAAGGGCCGGAATCAAATAAGCGAAGGTCTTACCGGTGCCGGTTGGGGCTTCCACCACCAGGTGGCCGCAGCGCTTCAGGACATCATCCACCGCTTCGGCCATGGCCAGCTGTTCCGGCCGGAAACGATAATCAGGCAGTTTCCGGCCAAGCAGATTCTGGAATATCTCTTTCATGCAAATGTATAGACCGGGATAAAAAGAGACGGGAATTCTTATTTATCGGATTTTTCGGAAAGCTCTTTTTGAACGTTCTGGAAGATCTGTTCGGTAGCCAGAAACGCGTCAACAATGTCAGGGCTGAAGTGTTTTCCTTTGCCGTCCATGACAATGGAACGAGCGACATGAGGGGTGAACGCTTCTTTATACACCCGTTTGGAGGTAACGGCGTCATAGACGTCCGCCAGGGCGACAATCTGGGCGGACAGGGGGATTTCGTCCCCTCTGAGTCTCCTGGGGTAGCCGCTGCCGTCGTACTTTTCGTGATGGCTCCAGGCAATATCCCGGGCGACTTCCAGGTATGCTATTCCGGGAAACTCTTCCAAAGCTGAGTCCAGGGTCTCCCCTCCCCTCTGGGAGTGGGTTTTCATTATCTCCCATTCATCATTCGACAAGCTGCCCGGCTTGAGCAGAACACAGTCCGGTATGCACAGCTTGCCGATATCGTGAAGGGGGCTGGCCAGGTAAATATTATAGCAATAGTCGCTGGTAACTATATCCCGGTATTTTTCCGTTCTGCCGAGATGGGTGGCCAGCACCCCGCTGTATTTACGCATTCGTTCAAGGTGTAAGCCGGTTTCCGGGTCGCGCGATTCCGCCATTTTGACCATGGTGAATATGGTGACATCCCGGGATTCCGCTGACAAGATTCTTTCACCGATCCTCAGGCGGAGCTTCAACTCCTCCGGGTCGAACGGCTTGGAAAGAAAATCGTCCGCTCCCGCTGAAAGGCCGGTGATAATATTCTGCTTCTTATCATGCGAGGTCAGGATAATAATATACACATAACCGGGCAGCTTGGAAGAACGAATCATTTTACAAAGGTCGATTCCGTCAATTCTGGGCATATACCAGTCGGTAAGCACCAGCCGGATATCGCCATGGCCAAGGCGATGCCAGGCGTCCTGACCGTTGGTAACGGACACGACCTCATACCCGGCCTTGCTCAAGGTTTCTTCCAGCAGGCTTAAGGTAACACTGTCATCATCTGCGATTAATATTTTCATAATCTTTATCCTGGACTATTCGGGTTATTATACATTAAACGGATTCAATATTCAAAAGATCATAACTTTAATTCGTGGCGATACTTTTCATTGTTATTTAAACACCCTCATAATATAATTATATTGCATAATATCGGAATACACCAATATGAAAAAAAACAGTCTCAAAATCCGCATACTGATTCCCTTGATCATGGCCCTGGGTGTCCTGCTGGGCACGTTCGTCTTCAACATCTACCGCACTCACAACAAGGAAATCAGCGTGAAAGTGAAAAAGCGGTTGATATCCGTGCGGGAGTTGTGGGAAAGACAATTGAAGTCAGATATAAAATTAATGAGCGAAGAAGTCAACACCCTTTCTCTGAACCGGAAAATCCAGGAAGCCTGGCTGGCCGGAAACCGGCCGGAGCTGTTGAAATTAAGCCTGCCGTTTCTGGATAAACTGAGACCAACGCATAAGATTTACTTTAATGACTCCAGCCGGAAGAATTTCCTCAGGGTACATCAGCCGGAAAAACACAGCGATTTCATTGATAACCTCGTCCTCCAGGAAGCCCAAAAGCACGGCTGGCCGGCTTCGGGAATAGAGCTCGACCAGTCAGGCATACTTAGTTTACGTGTAACCTATCCCTGGCTGGTAGACAACCGGGTAATCGGCTATATAGAAATGAGCCAGGGAATCAATTATATTATAAAAACCCTGGCCGATATCTTTAATATTAAATTGTACCCGACCATATACAAAAGGTTTCTCTTACGCCGAAAATGGGAGAGCGGCAGGGAAACGCCTGGACGCCAGGGGAAATGGGATCTGTTCCCTGATTCGGTGTTTGTCAACCCGGTCCCTGGGAACATTTATGAAACCATGAAAAAAGTATTGGGTTATAGACACAGACAACATATGGAAATGCTGACCGATATCGAACTATCGTTGGGAAAGCGAATCTACCGGGTCGGGATGATTCCCATTATTGACACCGGTAACCGCGAAGTGGGCGACCTGGCCGTTCTGCTCGATATCACCGAACTGGTAAACAAATTTAACGACACCCTTATCACGGTCAGCGTAATTTACCTGTTTACAGGCTTGGCGCTGTTTGTCCTGTTTTTTATAATTATCAAGCGGGTGGAAAAAGTTCTCCAGAAATCGCACAATGAACTGGAAATCAAGGTCAAGGAACGAACCGATGATCTGGCGAAATCCAACCGGGAACTGCAGATGGAGATCAGTCAGCGGAAGTATTTAAACGAAAAACGGGAACAGGCATTACAACGCCAGCAGAACCTCAATAAACTCTGGAACTCTCTGCTGGCCGCCCAGTCAATGGAAGAAAGACTGGGATTAATCACCGGCACGGTAATAGAGAGCTTCGGGGTCGATTTTTGCGGCATCTGGCTGATCAAACCGGGCGATCTCTGCGGAAGTGAGTGTCTGCACGTTAAAACCGTCGAAGAAGGGCAGTGCGACAAAAGCAAATGTCTTCACTTAACAGCCAGTTCGGGGCATTACACCCATCTTTCCGAACGTTATACTCACAGCGACAACGGCAAGTTCCATGCCAACAGCTTCCAACGCCGTATTCCCTTTGGCCACTACTATATCGGGCGGGTGGCTGCCGGAGAAAAAAACAAATTCATTACCAACAGCCTTGAGAATGATTCCCAGGAATCGGAACAGAAAGAGATTAAGGAACTCGGGCTGGTTTCCTTTGCCGGATACAGATTAGTCCTTCCTTCCGGTGAGCCGGTCGGAGTGTTGGGGCTTTTCTCCAAAAACCGGATTACCCATGAAGAAGACTCCTTGCTTGAGGGGTTGGCCAACAACACCGCCCAAATAATAATCACCGGAAAAGCCGAGGAAGAACTGAGAGACAGCGAAATGTGGAACAGTTTGATCGCAGCCTCATCCTTTGACGCGGTTATTTCCATCAAGGACGACGGGACCATTCTACGCTGGAACCCCCAGTCTGAGGCTGTCTTCGGCTGGTCTGCTGAGGAGGCGATCGGCCGGAACCTGCCATCGACCATTATTCCCTCACTGTATCAGGGCAGCCACGAATTCGGCTTGCATAATTTTACGGAAACGGGTGAGAAATCTATATTAAACAAACGTCTGGAAATCATTGCCCTGCATAAAAAAGGGAACGAATTCCCTATAGCGTTATCCATCTCTTCCGGGAAGCTGTTGAAAGGGGTCTTGACCTATACGGTTTTCGTCCACGATATTACCGAGCGGAAAAGATTTGAAGCGGAACTGATTAAGGCCAAGGAACTGGCGGAAACAGCCAATAAAGCTAAAAGTCAGTTCCTGGCTAACATGAGCCATGAGATCCGCACTCCCATGAACGGAATTATCGGAATGACCGAGCTTACCCTTGGTACAAATCTTACCGACGAACAGCGGAAGTTTATGGTAATGGTGAAGGATTCGGCTGATGAACTGCTGAATCTGATTAACGATATCCTCGATTTTTCCAAGATCGAAGCCAGCAAACTGGAATTCGACCATATCGGTTTCCAACTGCGCTACACAGTGGAACATACCCTTGAGATGCTGTCCCTGAGGGCGGATAAAAAGGGGTTGGAGATGATCTGCCATATTCCGCCCGAAGCGCCGGATTGCCTGATAGGAGACCCCAGCCGTCTGCGGCAGATAATTACCAATCTGGCAGGCAATTCCATCAAGTTCACCAACCAGGGCGAGGTGGCCGTTCATGTCAGCGTCGAGTCGCAGACTGAAAAAACGATTACTTTGCATTTTATTGTGGTTGACACCGGTATCGGCATTCCGGCGGAAAAGCAGAAATTGATTTTCGCCCCTTTTTCCCAGGCGGACGGCTCCATGACCCGCAAATACGGCGGCACCGGCCTGGGGCTGGCCATCTCCAGTAAACTGGTGGAAAGGATGCAGGGCAGAATATGGCTGGAAAGCGAAGAGGGAAAGGGAAGTAAATTCCACTTCACCTGTAAGTTCGGTCTGCAGGATCTTCCCAAAGACGATCAGATGACCGCGGAGATGGAAAAGTTATCCGGTTTAACGGTGTTGGTGGCGGACGATAACGCCACCAACCGGTCTCTCATGAAAGAGCTGCTTATAAACTGGAAAATGAAGCCCATCATGGTCGAAAGCGGCCAGAAAGCCCTGGAAACGATAAAAAAAGCCGGAAAAGAGGCTTTTTCCCTCTTGATTATTGACTCACAAATGCCGGAAATGGATGGTTTTGCCTTGATAGAGCGGATCAAAAACATAGAACAAAACAGTTGCATCATGATGCTTACATCTTACGGAAAGCATGGAGACGCCGCCCGCTGCCGTGAACTCGGCATTAACAGCTACCTTAGAAAACCGATCAAGAGCAACGACCTGCTTTCCGCCATCAAGAAGCTTATAGGCTGCTGGTCTCCGGAAGAAGAAAACCCCGACCTGATTACCACTCATACACTGTTGGAGAACCGGCGCTACCTCCATATCCTCCTGGTCGAAGACAAAGCGATCAATCAAGAACTGGCGGTTATCATGGTCAATTCCTGGGGACACACCGTGGTAGTGGCCAATAACGGCAAAGAAGCCCTGGAAGCCCTGGAAAAGAAGGAATTCGATCTGGTGCTGATGGACATACAGATGCCGGAAATGGACGGCTTTGAAGCCACCGCCATCATTCGGGAAAAAGAAAAGAAAACCGGTGGTCACATGCCGATTATCGCCATGACCGCCCATGCCATGAAGGGCGACCGGGAGCGCTGCCTGGAAGCGGGAATGGATGACTATGTTTCCAAGCCGATCGTGGCCAAGAAACTCTTCGACGCCATTGAACGCCTGGCCGGGGACAAGAAAAAAGCGGCTCCAGCCGCCCTGAAAATCATCTCTGAAATACCGCCTAAAGCTGTAAATGAAATTCCGGAAATTACCGAAAAGACCGAGCCGGAAAATCAAGAAAAAAAGATTTTCGACAGAAACGCCATTATGACCAGGGTAAACGGCAATATAAATCTGTTGCTGAAAATTATCGGGCTGTTTCAGGAGGACTGCCCGAAAATGCTCGCCGAGATCCGGCAGGCCATAGAAGCGGGCGACAGCAAAGCCCTTGAGCGCTCAGCCCACGCCCTTAAAGGCTCAGTCAGCCATTTTGAGGCCCACGCCTCTTTTGAAGCGGCTTTATCCCTGGAAAAAACCGGTCGGAACGGGGATCTTTCATCAGCCAAAGATACCCTGGCTCTCCTGGAAAAAGAGCTGGAAACCTTTGTTTCGGTGCTCTCATCCTTTGCCAGGGAAAAATCCGACGCTTCTGAACCCGAATAATTCGGGAATCATAGCAAAGCAGATGATATGTTGTTGAAAATAGTTACTTCAGTTTCCCTTCAACTTTTTTGGGCTAACAAATTTTGTATGGACGTTGGCCTAATTCATTTTCTGGGGTCTGGCTCATGACACTTAAATTTAGACCGGGCTGAATCATAAAAAATTCCGCTGGTATTTCCCCCCGATTTGTTATAGGATATCCCCCCTTGGTTTTACAAGAGATTCCTCCCTGATGAAAGAAGCAAAAAATGTCTGAAATACGCAACATTGCCATTATCGCCCATGTTGATCATGGTAAAACCACTTTGATCGACTCTTTGCTGGCCCAGACCGGAGTTTTCCGGGAAAACCAGCAGGTGGATGAGCGGATTATGGATTGTAATGATCTGGAAAAAGAACGGGGCATTACTATTCTGGCCAAATGTACGTCTATTGACTGGCACCAGGAAGATAAAAGGCATTTGCGGATTAATATCATAGACACTCCGGGTCACGCCGATTTCGGAGGTGAAGTGGAGCGGGTTTTGTCGATGGCTGATTGCGCTTTATTGCTGGTAGACGCAGCTGAAGGCCCGATGCCGCAAACCAAGTTCGTCCTGTCGAAAGCGCTGAGTATCGGGTTACGGCCGATTGTGGTCATCAATAAACTGGATCGTCCGGACAGCAGGCCGGATGAAGTGATTGACGAAGTATTCGACCTGTTCGTGGCTTTGGACGCCACCGAAGAGCAGTTGGACTTTCCCCATTTGTACGCTTCCGGCCGGGACGGTTGGTGTATCAGAGAGCTGGAGGATGAAAAGCGTGATTTGACCCCTTTGCTGAAGTTGATCGGCGAGCATGTTCCCCCTCCCTCGGGAGACGTCCGGGCTCCTTTTTCCCTGTTGGTGTCAATATTGGAGTCAGACCCGTTCCTGGGCCGGGTACTCACCGGACTGGTATACAGCGGCTGCGCCCAGGTCAATCAGCAGATCAAATCTCTTGATCTGCAGGGAGCAGTGATAGAGCAGGGACGATTGACCAGGCTTCAATGTTTTTCCGGTGTTAAAAGAGTGCCGGTCGATAAAGTGAAAGCCGGAGATATCGTTTCTATTGCCGGCCTGGTAAAGACGTCCGTGGCTGACACAATCGGTGATTTATCATTAGCCAATCCCCTTCCCGCGACTCCAATCGACCCGCCTACCATGGCGGTCACCGTTAGGGTAAATGATTCTCCCCTGGCCGGTCAGGAAGGGAAGAAAGTAACTTCACGGATGATTCGCGAACGGTTGATGGCGGAAGCGGAAAGCAATGTCGCCGTTACCGTAGAAGAAAGCGAGGCAAAAGGCACTTTCGAAGTGGGCGGCCGGGGAGAGCTTCAATTGGGCGTGCTGATTGAAAGCATGCGGCGGGAAGGGTTTGAGCTTTCCGTATCCCGACCCCGGGTGCTCTTTAAGAAAAACGAGCTTACCGGAGCATGCCTGGAACCGGTCGAAGAGGTGGTTGTCGACGTTGATGATCAATTCAGCGGCATAGTCGTGGAAAAGATCAGCCAGCGGAAAGGGGAGCTTCATAATATGCGCCCTTGCGGCGGCGGGAAAACCAGGCTTACCTTTTACGTCCCTTCCCGGGGATTAATCGGCTACCAGGGCGAATTCCTCCAGGATACCAGAGGTACCGGGGTTATCAACCGTCTGTTTCATGATTACGAGCCGTTTAAAGGGGATTTAGCCCGTCAAAAGCCGGGCGCTCTGATTTCCATGAACCAGGGTAAAGCGGTCGCTTATGCCCTCTGGAAGCTGGAAGAACGGGGGATTATGTTTACTGCTCCCAATACCCAGGTTTATGAGGGAATGATTATCGGTCAGAATAACCGGGATAATGATCTGGAAGTAAACGTTCTCAAAGGAAAGCAGCTGACCAATGTCCGGGCGGCCGGTTCGGACGACGCCATTCGTTTGACACCGGCCATCATCCTGTCATTAGAACAGATGATCGCTTATATCGGCGATGATGAATTAGTTGAAGTGACTCCCCAGTCGTTACGCCTGCGGAAAAAGATTTTAAATCCCCATGAACGTAAACGCTCAGCGAAAACCAGGAAATGAGGCGGGGGACCCGCACTATGGGTCAATCAGAATTGAGGACTTCTTTTTTCAACTTTTGAAAAAAGCCCGGTTTTTTGTCGATAATCTCTTCCCCCCGGAGTTCGGCCAGCTTTTTTAGTAATTCTTCCTGCTCAGCGCTAAGATTGACAGGAGTTTTCACGTTAACCACAATCAGGTGGTCGCCCCGGCCGAAGCCTCTGATGCTGTGCATCCCTCCGCCCTTGATCCGGAAGACCTTGCCGTTCTGGGTTCCCTTGCCGATTGTCAGTTTAGTGGTTCCTTCCAGGGTTCTCACTTGCTGTTCTGACCCCAGCGACGCCTGAGTAAAGCTGATATCTACCGAGGAAATGATATTATCCCCCTCTCTCTTAAAATGCTTGTCCGGCTTTACGGTAATAAAAACGTAAAGATCTCCCGGCCCGCCGCCCGGCTCTCCCGACTCCCCTTCTCCGGTTACCCGCAGCCTGGTGCCGGTATCGATTCCGGCCGGAATGTTAACCGTTAAATGTCTGGACCTGGGAATCTTTCCGGAACCGCGGCATTGCCGGCAGGGTCTTTCAATGATTTTTCCCTCTCCCCGGCAGCGGCCGCAGGGGGTGGCAATACTGAAAAATCCCTGGGCATGGCTTACCTGGCCGGTTCCCGCACAAGCCACACAGGTAATAATCTGCGAACCCGGTTCCGCCTTCTTGCCTTGACAGTGATCGCATTTTTCCAACCGCTCGATATCTATTTCCACTTCCTTTCCAAAAGCGGTATCCATAAAATCTATTTCCAGGTCATATCGCAGATCAGCTCCCCGGTTCCGCCTTACTCCGCTTCTGCCCATACCGAACAGATCGCCGAAAATATCCCCGAAACTGGAAAAGATATCGTCCATACTGCCGAACCCTTGGCCGGCTCCGGTCCCCTGCAGACCGGCATGCCCGAACTGGTCGTAAATTTTTCTTTTTTCCTGGTCATGAAGCACTTCATACGCCTCGGACGCTTCCTTGAAATTATCTTCCGACTGCTTGTTTCCCGGATTACGGTCAGGGTGATATTTCAAGGCCAACTTCCGATAGGCCTTCTTTATTTCCTCAGGAGAGGCGTTCTTCTGAACCTCCAGCACTTCATAATAATCACGTTTGGACATCTATTAAATAACTCCTAAATCCGTACTTTTTACCCAGCCGTTGTAACCGGTTTCCAGAACCACCTGAAACCAGTTTCCCCGCTCGCTGTGAACGACCAGTTCGGTCCCTTCGGGGGCGGAAAACAGCTTGGTGTATTTCCGGCCGGGTCCGCTGAACCCTTCGGCTTTTGCCCTGATAACCACCGCTCTGGTCTGATAGGCTTGATAATACCCCTTATGGGCAAGCAAGCCCCCTATTAATAATAAACCGGGAATCCCCACTCCCAACAACCAACCGGAAACTTTTTTCATCTTTTCCCGCTCCAGTAACAGCCGGAAAAAAAGACCGGTTGCCATTAAAAGAAAAAAGATTTCAAATATAAAAAAACCTTCGCTGAAACTGAACCGATTCACCACCAGATCCAGCAGCTCTTTAAAATTCAGTTTTTTCCCGCTGGCCGAGACAGAGGTCAGCATCCGGGCGTATTCAAGATTCTTCTGGATATCCTTATCCCTGGGGGAGAATATCTGAGACTTCTTATAATACAGGATCGCCTTTCCTACCTGGTTCACTTTAAAATAAGCGTTCCCTAAATTATACAAAAGATCAGGGTCCCGGTAGCCGCTTTCCACTAGATCAGCATAGCTTTTGACCGCTTCGGTGAAATTCTGGTCACGGTATTGTTTATTGGCCTGGTTATACCTTGTTGCACCCATATCAGCCGCGTAAGAACCAGTTGCCCCTAAAAAGACATAAAGGAGAATGACTACAAGTATTTTATCCAGCCTTATCAAGGCTTCCTTGGCACCCTGAACAAACTGTTCCATCTTGTCCTTATTAGATGGAGATGTGGCGAACCGGGCAAAATCAGCTTCTTCCAGTAACCGGATAACCATGGTCACCGTATCCTGATCCTTGACCCCGGCACTCAACAATCTGTTTACGTCATCGGTAGTGAGGCCGGTTGAGGAAAGGTTGAACTTGTCCCCGATGTAACCATACATACTTCTGGAAACAGCTGCGTAGAACTCAGCCGGCTCACTCGACTTTTCCGCTGCCGCCAGAGATTTCAGGGCGGTCTTATGAGCTTTCCTCCAGCGGCTGCCGCTTACATCGACGGATGCTTTTCTCTTTCGGTGATAAAGCAGCCCGCCCAAGGCCAGGAAGGGAACCAGGTGCCACCAGATAAAGAGCGGATTATGATACCATAAACCCTCTTCCTTTTCCAGAACATCTTTGTCCGGTTTGATAAAACGGATATCGCTGCTGAGAATGGA
>JBHHXV010000053.1:0-11085 GCA_046757225.1 bacterium | reverse complement strand
TTTTCAACAACATATCATCTGCTTTGCTATGATTCCCGAATTATTCGGGTTAGAACAACTCTGCAAGCCCGGATAAGAGAACGTTTATCCAATTCAAAAAATATACTCGTAATACTCATAAATCGGGGGACACGATACTTATTTTCCCCTGGTTCGATGTTTCAGCCTGAGGACTCACCCGAAACATCGAAAAGGCAGCCTTAATAGTTAATACCGTTCGCGGAGGCCAAAACCTTATTCCGTATCAGGGCGTCAAACAACTTATCCGCTATTTTCCTGTGCCCCGATTCCCTGGTATGGCAATAATCCGTATAATCTTCCTTTTTCAGGAAAGGGATTGTCTCAACAAAGGGAACCTTCTCTTCAGCGGTTATTCTTTTTAATTCTTTATCCAGGTGCCTGATAAGGTTTTTGTATTTACGGCCGTATTTCCACTGAGAATCCGTCTTGGGGTCCGGATTGGGCGGCAGGTCCAGGATAAATACCTTGATGTTTCTGCCTTTACATAAGAGGATCATGGAGCGGATATTTTCGCCATATATGTAGAATTTGTCCTTGTTGCTGGAAAAATCCATGTTCCCGGTCTGATCCACTTCCCCCAGAAACTTTTTATAGGCGAACCGGATTTCTTTCCGGAAGATCACGCAGCCGAGGGTCTTGAAGAAATAACTGTATCGGGCCGCCAGCCAGTAAGGGCTTCGGCAGTAATCAAAGGTGAAGGGTTCGGGAAAAGCGTGCGTATAGTCATATTTCATTCCTGGAACGGCATAAGGGATATAATCGTTGAACGAGCTTTTTATTATAATGATGTCCGGCTGGTAATTAAGCAGGCGGTATTCCAGAAGAGCCAGGCTGAAAGCCGAGTTGTGAGAGCTTATCCCCGCGTTTATCACCCTGACATTATCGTATCGGGAAGATTTTTTTATGACCGGTTTCAACCTGTCCGCTAACAGGTAAGAAAATGTTTTATTGAGATTGTATTTTACCCCGCAGCCTTCAACCGTGCTGTCTCCGATACAGATGATCCGTAATTCCCTTTCGGGCTTCGGTATCTTGAAATCCTCGCCCCTTATCCCCTTGGAATTAAGCTTGTTAATACTGATACGGGGGTTTAAATCATGGTGCCAGAAAGCGTTGGGAATCCAGTGGTATTGGTCTACATTCTGAATCGTGTTCGTTATGACGTTCTTTCTCATCCAGGTGGGCACCAAGGTTTTCCAGATAAAATAAGAGGCTGTTTCCATCATCGCCCCAAGCAGGACAATCATTACGGAAATAAACGCGATTTTTTTCAGGAAAGACTGTGGTCGGCTGATACGATCTGGCGGCATGTCCTGTTATAATTTCATATATGGTAAACTGCTACAATGGAATCAAGAGATTATAGCAAAATTTTAAATCAATGAAAACAACGGTTCTTATACCGGCGGCCGGCCGGGGAAAGCGTATGAAAGAAAAGGGGGGGGAGGCGTCTCTTTCCAAGCAGTTTCTGCTGGTGCAAGGATTACCGGTAATTGTTCACGCCTTGAAGGTTTTCCAGCGGTCTCCGATGATTGATGATATCGTTTTAATCATCAGCAGAGAAGAGTTTGATTATTGCCGAAAAGAGATAGTGGAACCCTGCGGACTGGATAAGTGCCGCAGGCTGGTGGAGGGAGGGAGCCAGAGACAGGATTCCGTGTTCAACGGCCTGGAGGCTTTATCGGAAAATCCCCCTGACCTGGTGGTGGTTCATGATGCGGCCCGGCCGCTGGTTACGGACAGGTTGATCGAAGAGGTGGTGAGGTCCGCCGCCGAAACCGGAGCGGCTCTTGCGGCGGTTCCGGCTAAAGATACGGTTAAGCAGGTTTCCCGGGAAGGGCTGGTTGAATCCACCCTTGACCGTGGTTCGATCTGGCAGGCGCAGACCCCCCAGGCTTTTTCTTACGAAGACCTCTGGCCGGCCGCCCGGGCGGCTAAGGCAGAAGGGCTGGCCGTTACGGATGAGGCCGCGCTCCTGGAAGCTATGGGAAAACCGGTAACGGTGGTGCCGGGGGATTACCGCAACCTGAAAATCACGACCCCCGAAGACCTGCAGGTTGCTGATTTGTTTTTGGGAAAGCCCTAATTTAAGGTAATCAGGAATTTCAAGGTATCCTGAATGATTGTCTGCTCATCGGTGAGGTTGACGGGAACCAGCATGCTGTTGTCCGGAGACAGGGAGAGCTTTTTCCGGCCGGCCAGCCGCAGAATCTTCTGGTGATCGAGGGCCGGATTTTCCGCCATGGTCACTGCCAGGCGCCCCTGCCTGAGAGAGAGTTTCTTTACCCTCAGACGCTTGGCGATTATATTGATTTTCATTACCTCCATCAGGCTCTCGGTTTCCCGGGGCAGCCGGCCGTAACGGTCCCGCATCTCCGAGCGGTGTTTTTCCAGCTCCCCGAAATCGGCGGCTGAACTGATTTTCTTATAGAAGGTAAGCAACTGATTGGTGTCAGGGATGTACTCATGGGAAATGCTGGCGTTTATATTAAGGTCTATTTCCGGGTTGACCTCCCCCTCCTTGACCTCCCCCTTTAATTCGCCGATCGCCTCTTCCAGTAACTGGCAGTATAAATCGAAACCGACCGCCGCGATGCTTCCGTGCTGCTCCCGGCCCAGCATATTCCCGGCCCCCCTGATTTCCAGGTCGTGGGCGGCCAGCCGGAAGCCGGCTCCCAATTCGCTCAGGGCTTCGATCGCCTGCAATCTTTTTTGGGCGGTCTCGGTGAGCGCCTGACCGGGGGAAATCAACAGATAGGCGTAAGCCCGGTGATGGGATCTTCCCACCCTTCCCCGCAGCTGGTAAAGCTGGGCCAGGCCGAAACGGTCGGCCCGGTTGATAATAATGGTGTTGGCGTTGGGGATATCGATCCCGGATTCGATGATGGTAGTGGTAACCAGGATATCGATCTCCCGGTTCACGAACCGGCGCATCACCTCATCCAGCACCGTTTCCTTCATCTTGCCGTGAGCGAACACCACCCGGGCTTCGGGTACCAGCTTGCTTACATAATCCGCCATATGACCGATACTTTCCACCCGGTTATGAACAAAAAAGACCTGACCGTCCCGTTCCCGCTCCCGCAAGATCGCCTCCCGGATCAGCTCGTCGTCGAACACCGCCACTTCCGTCACGATATTCTGCCGGTCTTCCGGGGGGGTGTCGATGATGCTCAGCTCCCTCATTCCCAGCAGGGCCATATTAAGGGTGCGGGGGATCGGGGTGGCGGTCAGGGTCAGGATATCCACCTGGTTCCGCATCATCTTGATCTTTTCCTTGTGCGCCACCCCGAAATGCTGCTCTTCATCCACCACCAGCAAACCCAGCTTCTTGAAGACCACGCTCTTCTGCAGCAGGGCGTGCGTTCCGATAATAATATCGGTCTGCCCGCCGCTTAATTCCTGGAGGATCTTTTTTCGTTCCCCGGCGGTTTTGTAGCGGGTGAGAAGCGATATATTAACCGGGTAGGTTTTCAACCGGGCGGCGAAATTCTCAAAATGCTGATGAGCCAGCAGGGTGGTAGGGGTCAACACCGCCACCTGTTGTTCGTCCATGACCGCTTTAAAAGCAGCCCGGAGCGCCACCTCGGTCTTGCCGTACCCCACGTCTCCGCAGACCAGCCGGTCCATTGCCCGCTCTGATTCCATGTCCTGCTTGACTTCGTTGATTACCTTGAGCTGATCCGGGGTTTCCGTATAATCGAAAGCCGCCTCGAACTCCTGCTGCCAGGTGGTGTCCTGAACAAAGGCGTGTCCCTGGGACACTGATCTGGCAGCATAAAGTTTGACCAGCTCGTCCGCCATTTTCCGGACCGCTTCCTTGACGCTCTTTTTGGCTCTGCTCCATTTGTTCGAGCCAAGTTTATTAAGCACGGTTTCCTCACCGCCCAGGTATTTCTGAATCAGATAGAGCCGTTCCAGGGGAAGATAAAGCTTGTCTCCCCCGGCGTATTCCAGCAGCATGAAATCCTGGACCCGCTTTTCTATCTCCAGCCTGGTGATTCCCTGGTAGCGGCCGATCCCGTGTTCCACGTGCACCACCAGATCCCCGCAGTTCAAATCGCTGAAAGAGGAAAGAAACCGGCTGCTCTTGTATCGTTTCCGGGCCTTCTTTCTGGCGGTCTGGCCGAAGATATCCTCTTCGGTGACTACCAGCAGCTTTTCCGCGGGAAATTCAAAGCCGGCATCCAGACCGCCCACGGTGATCAGGATATCGTGTTTCGGGGAAATTTCCTGGCCGCTGAACAACGCCCGGCAGAGTTTCCGGTCGTCAGCCAAAAGCGCCAGGCCATAGTCGGAAGCGATTTCACGAGTCCGCTCCAACTGCCCTTTACTGTGACAGACAATGACGATCCTGTACCCTTGCTTTTGCCTTTCCTTGAGTTGACCGAAGAAATCCGAGAGGAGTCCGGCGGTTTCTTTTCCCTTGCCGGTTTGCAGACGGATCCGGAAATTATTGTGCTTTATGGTGTAGGCAAAGGCGGGAGTCTTTTCCCCAGAGGCTTTCAGGGAGCCGAAATTAATGACCATCCGCCCGGCTGCCTTCCTCTTCAGCTGACCCCAGGTAAGATAAAACCGATCAGGATCAGGATAATGAAAACCGGCGCTCTTTTTATGTTCGACCGCGATCCTATGTAAAAACTCCTCCCCTTTTTGGGCCACATAAAACGGCTCGTCAAAACCGATGACCGTGTTTTCCGGAAGGTAATCCAATAAGCAGGCGGTCTGTTCGTAAATGTAAGGAAAATAATGCTCTATGCCGGAAAAGAAATTGCTTTCCTTGATGTCGTTTATGATCCCGGCCTTGGCTGAGGGGGGATCGTCCCGGTATAATTCCTCAATTTTTTTGAGGAACCGGGAGCGGTTTTTCCGGTTGAGCGTTATTTCTTTAGCCGGATAAATCACCAGTTCGTCGAGCGGTTCCCGGCTCAACTGGGTGGAATAATCGAAGGTTCGGATCGATTCCACCTCATCCCCGAAAAACTCGATCCTGACCGGGTGCTCGTACCCGGGGCAGAACAGATCCAGGATATCCCCCCGGGCGCTCATCTCCCCCTTTTCCTCCACCATATCCACCCGTTGATACCCGCCTTCCCGCAACCTTTCCATTAATATCTCCCGGTTCTGTTCTTCTCCGGCCATTACCAACTCGGCGCTTTCGGAAAAAGAGGACTTGGGGGGAATCCGCTGCATCAGAGCGGCGACAGTGGTCACCACCATGGCCGGATGACTGTTTACCAGAGAGGCCAGGGTATTGATCCGGTCGAAGGAGGTGTCGGTATCGGGGGACAACGGTTCATAAGGAAGGATTTCCCAGGGGGGGAAGTAGAGCACTGGCTGAGAATTGCGGATTGCGGATTGAAAAAACTTCAGATCATTGACTAAAGAGAGCGCTTCGGTAACCGAACCGGCGACGATCAGAAAGGGGCGTTCCCTCTGCATTCGGCCGGCCAGAGCCGCCAGAAAATAAGCCCGGCCGCTTCCCCAGATCCCTTTCAGAAAGAGCTTCCGCTCTCCTAGTTCGATCCGTTCAAACAACGGCCTCAGCGCTTCCCGGTCAAACATGGGAAATGACCTTTGATAAACCATTTATAAAGAGCGTGGGGATAATCCCGAAATCACGGTAAAACGGCTTTTCGTCACAGATATCATCCATCAGCAGCAATTCCAGTTGATCCGGGTCCAGGGGGTAAAACCGGAATTGTCCCAGGAGGGCCGAAGCTTTCCTGGCCCATCTGACCGGCACTTTCAGTTTGCGGACTTTTTTGCTGAAAACCGATCCGATCCGGTCCAGGAGCTGGTTATAGGTAAGTTGTTCCGGCCCGCCCGCCTGATAGGTTTTTTTGATGAATGATTTACCGGCCAGCGATCTGGCGATACCTGCGGCCAGGTCTCCGGCAAACAACGGCTGCTGGCGGTAAGAGCCGTCACCGATCACCGGAACCACCGGCAGGCGCCTGACCTGCCGGATAAAGGTTTCGATGGCCAATCCACCCCGGTCATACATGAAAGTCGGCCGGAAAACCGTATAATCAAGGCCGCTTTCCCGCAACAACCGCTCACCCTCATATTTGGTGCGCAGGTAAGGGTGGATACTGTGGGCGGACGCCCCGACCGCGCTCACCTGGATTATCCTCTTGACGCCCTGCTTACGGGCGGCCTTCAGCAGCCGCTGGACATATTCCACATGAACCTTCCGGAAGGTTGTCGGGAAAGATTCCCGGATAATCCCCACCAGGTTGACTACCGCCCGGCAACCGGACAATGATTTTTCCAGAGAATTATCGACCCTGTCCAGGCAAAGCTCGGTCATAAAATCGAAACGCAGTTTTCCCACGGACTGGGGTCTGACAAAGCATCTGACTTCAAACCCCTCGGCCAGTAACGCCGGTACCACCCTCTGCCCCAGCATACCCGAGGCGCCGGTTACCAATATTTTCATCTACTATGTTTACCAAAAAAACAGGAAGGCATAATAAAGCGGAAGGTGAAGAAGACCGTTATTATAAAAAAAATGGTGCCGAAGGCGAGACTCGAACTCGCACAAGCTTACGCTCACTGGACCCTGAACCCAGCGCGTCTACCAATTCCGCCACTTCGGCGCTCACGCTTTGAGCTTTTTATAAGCCCGTATTTTTGCTATAATACCAACGTTTCGCTAAACCGTCAACAAGCTCAACATCTTTTGTCCTTGCCATGTCCGTCTTTCATAAAAACGCCGTTAAGGTTTTGGGGCTGTGGCTCGGGTTATTTGTCGGTCTCGGTTTTTCTGAAAGCGCTTTTTCTCAGGAACAGGCCGGGTTTGCCGTCCTGCCGCTCCTGAATCAAACGGGAAATCCCGAGTATGACTGGATTGGAGAAGGGTATGCCGATCTGCTCTCAAGCCGTCTGGCTACAGAGGAGAGCGTGAAGGTAACAAGCCGCCGGGAGATCGAGGAGAAACGTAAGCGAGCCAAAGAGCTAAAGAAAACCGCTACCGCTGATCTCAAAGAAATAAACCTTATTTTTCCCTCTCCATCCAAGCCTTTGATTATTATTTACGGTGATTATCGCCTGCAAAAAAACAGGTTCCATTTTAAAATTTTTCTCTCTTCCATTAAGGAAAAAAAGGAGGTGAAATCATTTCAGTTTCAGACCGCTTTTCTGGAGTTGCTGCCGGCGTTTGACCGGAACCAGAGCGATCTGTGCCGGAGCCTGGGCTATAAAACCGAAGGAAAGAACGAAGCTCACGATTTCAGCGCTTTTGTCAATTACAGCAAAAGCTGGGCTCCTTATCTGCGCAAGGACTATCCCGCAGCCCTGTCTTATTGTGTCAAGGCCCTGGTCTCAGACGGAAAATACCTGAGCGCGCTTTACCGGATGGAAGATATTTATGAGAAACAATCCTCATGGGAACAGGCTTACGACATTTATCTGAAACTGGAAGAGATCTTCAAACAGAGAAAAGAGCCGGTCAACCTGCTGCATACCTATCAGAAGTTAGCCGCCTACTATAAAAAAAGCGATCAGTTTCCTTACGAGGTGCGGTATCACAAAAAGATCCTGCTCCTGATAAAAAGATATTCCCTGAAGGCCTCTCCCAGCAAACAATATATAGCGGTAGCCGACGCCTATCATAAACGGGGAATGTTCGACCAGGCCTTCAAGTTCTATACGATCGCCATGAAGCGGCTGGTTCAGACAGGAAACCGGCACCTGATCGCCCGGACCCTGGCCAAACTGGGAGACGTTTTTGTCAGCAAGAAAATCGATAACCGCGCTCTAAGATTTTACACCAACGCCTTGAAAAACCTGAAAGGCAGCCCCCGGGCCGGGGAAAGCATTTTTCAAAGCCGGAATGACAGAAAAAAGGTTATTGTGGATTACGATCTAGAGGCCAGGCTCTATACGGAAATAGGCTCAATCTACTATGGCAAGAGAAAATATGACAAGGCGATCAAGTTTTACAATAAATCGCTTGGCTTGAAGGAGCAAATTACCGATAAAACCCTGCTGCCGAGAATTTATAATGAGATCGGGAAGATATATCTGGTTGATTTTCAGAACGGCCGGGCTTTAGAAAGCTTCAAGACCGCCTTGAAGCTGGCCGGGGGAAAAGAGCTTACCAGGGAGGAACAGATAGAGACTTACAACAATATCGCGGTTATTTACCGGGAAAAACGCGACTACAAAGAAGCGATAAAACATTATAAAATCATTCTCAAGCTGGAAAAGAAAGCCGGTAACCGGAAGGGAACCGGTGATTGTTATATGAAAATCGGCCAGTGCTACCAGGCAATGAAAGATTCTCCGGCTGCCCTGAAAAATTACCGGCAGTCTCTCGCGATCAAGAAACAATCGAGATCGACCGAACTGGATATGACCGACCTGATCGAACTGCACGCCTTTATGGGAGATCTTTACCTGGAGCAGGATAATTTCCCCAAGGCGTCCGATCATTATTTCAGGCTGGTGGATATCAACCGGACCGTCAAGGACAACAGCAATCTCGCCGGCGCTTATATAAGGCTGGCGAGGCTCCATGAAATACGGGGAAAAAAGTATCTGAGCGAAGAGGAACTGACCAGCGAGAAAAGGGAAAGTGCGGAACACGAGTTCCGGAAAGCGGTTCATTATACGGAGATGGCCGTTCATCTGGAGCGCACCGGCCGGATGGGCAAGAAATATTTCGGGGGCCACGATCTGGTTTTGCGCCTGCTGAAAGGAGCGGTGCCCATAAGCGAATTCAAAGATATCGCGGTGATGTCGAAATTGTTGAAAGGACACGTGGCCATAAAGGTTTTCGGAAATGATAAACTGGCCGGGAAGTTGCTCGAATCGAGAAAAGAAACCAAATCGGTAGTCATTAAAGACGAGCGGAACCCTCTTTTCACCAGAGTGATTGAGCCGGTAATAATAAGAGACCGGCGTAATCCCGGCTATGTGCATTTTGACCCGTATATAAAGAATGAAAAACAGATGAGACGGCGGATGGATGAGCTTAATGTCAAGAAAGCGGAAGCGGTAATCTCTGTCTGGAAAAAATCATCAAGAAACAAAATTCTCACCCTGGACCAGAAAAACAGAGGGTATGTTCATTTCAACCCGGACATTCTGTATGAGGATCAACTCGTTGATCGCCTTAAAAAGCTTGGCATACAGAAGATGGATCCGGTTGCGGTTATCTGGAAGGGCTCCCGGAAAGGGAAGGTGCTGGAGAGGGATGAAAGCGACGACGACTATGTTTATTTTACCCATATAAGCAGTCAGGGTAAGCTGGAAAGCATTCTCCGTAAAGCCGGTATCAAGGATGTGAACAAGGTGCACTCGATCGTAAAGCTCTGGCGGGAATCGGTTCAGGTAACCGATCCGAATTACTTCAGAGATCTTCATTATTTAAAGATGTTAAAAGGGGAAATTCCCGAGGAGAGCGCCGAGGAAGAGGAGGTCTTGAATCTGGACGACCTGCAGGTCGGCAGCGATGAGGATTTCCTGCAGGGGGAGGAAGAGGAGCTTCATGAGCCGGACCAGCTTTAAACAACCGCTCAGGGTCTCGTTCCGCACCCTGGGATGCAAGGTTAATCAATATGAGACCGCCGCCATGAAAAACCGGCTGGCCAGGGCCGGATGCGAGATCGTGCCTCAGGGAGACCGGGCGGACATCTGCGTGATCAACACCTGCACGGTTACCGGTAAAAGCGATGTCAGTTCCCGGCAGATGGTCCGGCAGGCGATCCGGCGAAACAGCGGTTCCCGGGTGATCGTTACCGGCTGCTATGCCCAGAGTGACCCTGAATCCTTAAGAAAAATCGAGGGGGTCAGCCAGGTGATCGGCAATCAGGAGAAACAAAGGCTCCTGGAGATCATTTCCGGCCAGAAGGAAAAGGAGGCCAATCTCCCCGCATTCGGCAACCGTTCCCGCGCTTTCGTGATGGTCCAGGACGGCTGCGACGCCCGCTGCAGCTACTGCATCGTTCCCCTGGTCAGGGGAAAACCACTCAGCCGCTCGGTGGCCGAAATCCGCTCCGAGGTAAAGGGATTGGGTGAGGCCGGTTTCAAGGAATTCGTTCTCAGCGGCATTCATATCGGAGCTTATCGGGATCTTCGGAAAAGCTTATCCGATCTGCTGGAGGAACTCTTTCATGTCTTACCCGAACCGGGAAGGGTGCGTTTATCCTCCATAGAACCGAATGAAGTGAATTCCGGTCTGATCGAGCAGTTCCGTCACCCGAAGCTGTGCCGGCACCTTCATCTCCCTCTGCAAAGCGGCAGCGACAGGATTCTTAACCTGATGAAACGCAGATATACGGCCGGAGATTACCGGACGGTCGTCAACCGGGTAACTGAGGCGGTTCCGGGAATCGGTCTGGGAACGGACGTCATGGTGGGCTTTCCCGGGGAAACGGACCGGGATTTCCTGGCCACCTGCCGATTACTGGAGGAATTGCCCTTTTCCTACCTCCATGTTTTTCCCTATTCCCCCCGGCCGGGAACCGAAGCCGCTGACCTGAAAAACCGGGTTCCAGCCGAACTCAAGAGGGAGCGGAGCGCCTTTCTGCGGGATCTGGGGGCCCGAAAGAAAAGCCTTTATCAACAGAAAGCGCTGGGCGGAATATTCAACACCGTTCTTATAAAAAAAGAGGTTTCCGGAAAAATAAAAGGGTTAACCGATAACTACCTGGAGGTGGAAATAGCTCCGGAAAAAATCAGCTGGCCCCAGGCCAGGAATTCGATTGTTGCGATAAAAACAACGTGCTATAATAAAGGATTGTTATCAGGAAGTCCCGTTTGTTTATAATTTATGCGCGCCCACAAGCTTTTACCTTATCTGCCGATTATCCAGAAACCGGTTAAAACCAGGTTTTTACGAGATAAACTTCTGTTTCCCTCTCTTTTGAGCATCGAGCTGACCAATCACTGCAACGCCTCCTGCATTATGTGCCCCAGAAAAGAGATGACCAGGAAAAAAGGGCACATGGAATTCTCCCTTTTTAAGAAAATCATTAACGATTGCCGCAGCCAGCCGCTTAAAAAGATCAACCTGTTCTGGTTCGGCGAGTCACTGCTTTACCCGAAGTTTCTGGA